>CAYHRZ010000302.1:0-6787 GCA_964359125.1 uncultured Klebsiella sp.
CCGAAGAGGCGAAGCCCAAGAAGTCCCGTTCCAAGAAGAAGGCGGAGGAGTAGAGATGCCGTTCGTACCCACCGTCGTCGAGTCCACCCACCGGGGCGATCGCCCCTGGGACATCTTCTCGCTGCTGCTCAAGGACCGGATTGTCTTCCTGGGCTACCCGATCAACGACGACGTCGCCAACCTCGTCGTCGCGCAGTTGTTGTACCTGGAGTCGCAGGATCCCGAGCGCGACATCTACGTCTACATCAACAGCCCCGGCGGCAGTGTCACGGCCGGCATGGCCATCTACGACACCATGAACTACGTCCGGCCCCCGGTCAACACCATCTGCATCGGGCAGGCGGCGTCGATGGGCGCGGTCTTGTTGGCCGCGGGGGCCAAGGGCAAGCGGCGCATCCTGCCCCACGCGCGGGTGCTGATCCACCAGCCGCTCGGTGGCGTGCAGGGCCAGGCCAGCGACATCGAGATCCAGGCGAAGGAGATCGTGCGCATCCGCGCTGAGCTCAACCAGATCCTCACGCACCACACCGGGCAGTCGTACGACCGGATCGTCAAGGACACCGACCGCGACTACATCATGACCGCCGACGAGGCCGTGGCCTACGGCATCGTCGACGAGATCATCACGGCGAAGCCCCCGGTCTAGAACCGCCACTTCCGGTAGGCCGACACGCGCGACACGTACTGGTCGCCGGTGCCGAGTTCTAGGAACCAGCGGTAGGGCAACGACACCTCCAGGGCCACGGCGAGCACGTTGTCGCCGCCCTCGGGGGGCACGTAGTTGTACTCGGTCGACAAGAACACCCGGGGCCCCAGGGCGAAGCCCAGGCCGAGCATCCCGTCGGTCACGTCCACCCGGTCGATGCGCAGCGTCGCGGCCACCCCCTCCTGCACCTCGTTGCGCAGCATCGCTGCTACCAAGGCCAGGGCCTGGGTAGTGCCGTCGCCGCCGCCGTCGTCGAGGTCCGCGATCGGCTTGCCCAGCACCAGGATCTCGAGGGCGAGGTCCTGGGGCACCTCGTCGCTGCCGAAGCTGAGCTGGGGCGCGGTGGCCACGCCACCGATCTCCACCTCGATGTCGCCGTACTCCCCGGTGCGGTACACCGCCTTGAGGGCGAGCACCGGCGCCCGGTAGTCGGCGCCCGTGAACGCGACCACCCCCTCCACGATCTCGAAGGGTCGGCCTAGTACCTCCGCCACGCCGCGCTCGGGCACCACCTCGCCGGTCAGGCGCAGCACGCCGGCGTCGTCGTGGTCCAGGTGCAACTGGCCGTCGAGCTCCGTTTCCACCATCACCGTCGACAACGAGCGCGCCAACTCGCCGTAGGAACCTTGCATCGGCATCGCCACCTCCACGCGCACGTTGCGGGCCAGGTCGAGGTCGAGGCGCGGGAGCACGGTGACCGGGAAGGCGGCGGCCGCCAGCCGCTCGGCAACGCGCGCGCCGTGGCCCCGGGTAACGGCGATGTCGGGATGCAACGACGTGCCGCGGCCCGACTCGAAGAAGCGTTCGCGGAGGTGAACGTAGGCCCGGTCCACCTTCACGTTGCCCGTGACGGCCAGCGCGTCGAGCGGTCCGAGCAGATCCAGCGCTCCGCTGGCCTGCACCCGGCGGTCGGCGGTCGCCGCGAGCCAGGCCCGGTCCAACTCGAGGTGCCCCTCCACCTCGCGCGGCGAGAAGCCGTCCAGCCGGACTTTCGCGTTGGCTTCGATCTTCCCCGTTCCAAGGCCCAGCTCACGCAGGTCGGAGGATGCGAACGACGGCCGGGTCGACGCGGAGATCTCGTCGATGGCCAGGAGCCCCGGCTGCACTCGGCCCCGCAGCCCCAGGCCCTCCGCCCGCAGCCCCAGGGATGCCAGCGTCAGCGCCGCGTCTCTCACGAGGAAGCCCACGTTGACCACCGGCTCAGCAAGGGTGCCGGTGACCGTGCCCTTTGCGAGCGCGCAGCCCGAGGCCTCCGCCACCCCCACGCCGACGGCTTCCAACGCCGCCACCGGCACGCCGGCGCCGCCCACTTCCAGCGACAACCCGGGCCGATCCAGCTCGAAATTGTCGCCCAGCGGGACGTAGCCGAGCACCCGCAGTTCTCCGCTACCCTCGCCGTCGATGCAATCCGGCACCTCCACCGCCTCGGCCTCGGCCTCGGCGCGGGCAAACCCGGTGTCGCGCGCCAGCGGCCTCGCCGTTCCAAAACCGAGGGCGAGGTCCAGCTTGTAGCCGAGCGCGGAGGGGCCGAGTTCCAGGGTGGCCCGCGACACCGGGATGTCGCCCACCCTCGCCGCGATCACGTTGACGCCGCCCTGCAACTTCGTCGCCCAGGGCCGGCCAGACAGGGCGAATGCGCCCGCAACGTCGCCGTGTACGTCCCAGTCCACCCGCGCCAGCCGGCGCATCGTCTCCACGGGGAGTTGCTTGAGGATGATGGTACCCGCCAACTGGCCCACCAGGTCGTCGAGTTCGGGCCGGACGTCTCGCCCCCGCAACCACTGGACAAGGCGCGGCAGGTCGAACGGCACCGCGGCGAAGAGTTCCACGCGCGACTGGAAGGCCTGGTTCACCACGCCCCGCGCCAACAGCGCGCCCCCCGCGAGGGTGGCATCGAGCCAGCTCCGCACCACCGGGCCGCCGTCGCCCAGGGGCAGGCCCAGCGAGGCGACCAGGGCGCCACGGGGTTCTAGCACCGTGCCGTCGAGAGTGAGCGCAAGGCTCGCCTCCGCCTCCGGCAGGGAAATACCATCGAGAAAAGCGTTGAGCTCGCGAACCTGCACCGGCGCGAGCACCACTTCCGCGCGCAGCGGACCGTCGTCCCGGATGGCCACCCCGTCGCGGGACACCCGCACCGGCGCGGCGGCAGAGAAACGCAGGCGGTTGTGCTCGTCGCTGCCCAGCGTGCCTTCCACCGCCAGTTGATTCCCGTCGCCCTCGAGCGCCACCACCAGTTCCGCCCCACGCAGGGCACCGGGCACCACCAGGGCGTGGCCCTCCACCGAGCCCTCCACCACGACGTCGTCGAGGGTGCCCACCAGGCCCAGGCGGGCGTCGACGGTACCAGCGTAGCCCCGGAAGGCGTCGCCAAACACCGGGGCGAGCGTGGCCAGGTCCAGCGCGCTGACCGCGAGCACCATCGTATCGCGCCTGAGCTCGCCGAAACCACCGTCGGCCACTAGGCGCGCACCGGCCACGTCGAGGTCCAGCTCCACCCCCGCTACGCCGTGGCCGAGCCAAGTCAATCGCTGGGTACCACGGCCCTCCAGTCGCAGCGCGGGCGCCAACTCCACCGCGAGCTTGTCGACCACGAAGGAGGTCAGAGCGGTGTCGGCGGTGGCGGCGAGGTCCAGCACCCGCCCGCGCGGCTCGTCGAGGGTGGCGACCACCCGGTAGTCGTCGCCCAGGGACAGTGACACGTTCCCCCGGGCCGCGCCACGCCCCTGCCAGCGCAGCTCGGTGAGCGCGAGGTTGGCGGTGCCCCAGGCGCGCTGGCCGTCCCAAGTCAAGTCGATGGGCCCGGCGCCGGCGTCCAACGTCAGGTCCTGGTACGACAGGTTCTGCGCCGACAGCGTGCCCACGGCTGATCCCGTGGGCGCCCCCGCGAACGCCCCCTCGAGGCGCCCGGTGAAGGAGGTGCTGCCCGCCGCCCCGAACCGCCCGAGGTCCACCCTGGAAGAAACCACGTCGATGCCAGCATCGAGGGCGACCGCGTCGAAGTCGCCGGTGGCCCGCGCCCGCGCCCACCCGAGGTTCACTGACATCCCCTCGGTGTGGAGCTTGCCCGCCGATACCACCACGTCGCCATCGACAGATGCCCGCTCCCCCCGGGCTTCCACCAGGGCGTCCACCGACACCTCGGCGTCGAGTGCGGCGGGCCAACTGGTGCCGGTCCCCGTGGCGGCCACGCGCCCACTGAACCGAACGGGCTCCACGCCCCCGACCACGTCGCCCACGCGCAGGCTCGGGCTGCTGGCCACCAACGACCACGCCAGCGGCTCACCCAACTTCACCCCGGCCTGGCCGTCGACGGGCCCCCCAGCGGTGAGGAGGTGGAACTGGGCGGTCGGGGCATCGAGGGTGCCGGCCAGCCCCGCCGTGCCCGAGATCACGCCCACCACCGGGACCTCGGCCAGGGCCGGGACCAGCGGCCCGAGCGCGGCCAACTCCACCGCGAGGGGGTCCACCGCGAACGCCAGGTCGTCGCCGCGCAGGGAGCCGCGGGTGCTGGCCAGCAACGCCGTGCCCACCGAGATCGTGGTGGCATCGACGAAGAGGAAGCCGGGGGTCCAACTTCCCGACGAACCCAGCGCTGCGGGGCCCGCCGCGGTGCGCCCGGCCACCTCCAACCGGGTCCAGGTGACGACGCGCCCGCGCACCGTCACCGCGCCGGTGGCCCGCGCGTGCTCGAGGGCCACGTCGGCCGCGCGCACCCGGCCCTCCACGGCGAACTGGGCCACGGCCACCTCGAAGGGCAGACCGCCCCAGGGGGGCGCCGCGGGGTCGCCCGGCCACATCTGGTCGAAGTCGCCGCCGCGCAGGTCCACGTCGAGGCCCACCACCTGCACGTCGTGAACCGGCAGGCTGGCGCCGAGCAGCGACAGCGGACTCAGGGCCGCCGACACCCCGCTGGCGACCACGACGTTGCGTCCCGACGGGTCCACCACCGCGACGTCCGTTAGCTCCAGTCGCGACAACAAGTCAGTGCGCAACCGCCCCACGCGGACCTCCCCGGCGGCCGGCTGCACCAGCGGCAACGCCCGGGCGAGGATCCACTCGTTACCGCGCTCGGACCGCAAGGCTGCCAGCGCCCCGAGCACGAGGAGAGCCCCCGCCAGCACCAGGCCCACCGGCGCCCAGGCCAGCCAGCGCGCGGCGCGGCGCCAAGTCAAAACGCCTCCCCGAGCCCGAGGTTGAGCGTCCACGCCTGGCCTTCCCAGCCGGGTTGGTCCTCGGTCATGATCGCCACGCCGAAGTCGACCCGGATGGGGCCGATGGCGGTGACGTAGCGCAGCCCCGCGCCCACGCCGAACTGCACGGGGCTACCGAGCACGTTCGCCGCCTTGTCCCAGGCGCGGCCGGCGTCGACGAACAGCACCATGCCCAGCGACCAGGGCAGTGGCTGGCGCAGCTCCACCGAGCCGAAGGCCGACACCAGGCCACCGACCGGCTGCCAAGTGGCGGTGCAGTCGTCGGCGTCGTCGGGGGCGCAGGTCTGCACCTCGACGTGCGGGCCCAGGCGCCCCTCGCCCCAGCCCCGCACCGAGTTGCCGCCGCCCACGAACAGGCGCTCGTCGAGCTCCACGTCGTCGCCCACCTCGTAGGGCACGATCACCCCTCCGCCCAGCCGCCCGGCGACAACCGTCCCCGGCTCCCAGTCGTCCACCCGGAGTCTCCGGTAGGCGCGGCCGTCGCTGGTCACCCGGAAGAAGCCAAAGTCGCCCCCCAGGGGCCCGCCAGCCTCGGTGGTGGTGAGTTGCAGGAAGTAGTTTCGCGTAGCCGCCAGGGGGTTGTCGCGGGCGTCCCAGGTAAGGGTTTGCTCCAAGGCGCTGAGAACGTACCGGGGCAGTGCGGACACCGACAGCTTGCTGTCGACCAGCGCGGAGCGATCGACGAGGTCGAAATACTGGTGGTACTTCGCGCGGTAGCCGAGGGTGAGTGCGATGCGCCGGTCCGGCGTCCAGGTGATCGACGGGTAGCCGGTGGCCTCGAACTCCCGGTAGCCCGACTCGACGCCCAGGAGGGCGGATCCTGCGAGCGCGGCCACGAAATGCCCGCCACCCAGCCCGGGGACGGTGAAGGACTGCTCGATGCCCGCCACTGGGCCCAGCGTGTTGACCAGCTGCTCGTCGGCGGGAAGCGTGGCGGTGGGATCCACGGCGGACGCTGCGCCCCCCGAGAGGGTGGCCTTGTACCTGAGCAAGCGGTGGAAAGCATCGTCGTCGCGGTACTCAGCCGTGGCCACCAGCTCCTGCCGACCCGGCGCCAGCTCCAGACTCGGACCGAAGGCGACGGTCCGGGAGGCTCGACGTTGCAGGCGCACGGTGACCGGGACCTCCCGTTCGCCCGGCGTCGCGAGCGTGGGCTGCACCTCCACCAAGGCGTACACGCCGAGGCTGTACAGCCGCTGCCGCGCCGACACGAGCTTGCTGAGCTTGAAGCCGTCGCCGGGCACGAAACCGATTTCCTGGATCACCCGCGCCGGCGGGAGCAAGTCCTCCCCCACCACGCTGACCTCGCCGAAAACACACGGGCGTCCGGCGTCGACGGTGATGCGGACGCTCACGAGGTGCTCGTCGGCACGCACGTCGACCTTGCCGCTCACCTTGGCGTAGGCATAGCCGCGCTCGTAGAGGCGTTCGCGAATCGCCGAGATCGAGCCCTCGTAGGCCTCGAGCTCGAACACGTCGCCGGGCCCGAGTTCCGGCAGTCGCCGCAGCCCCTCCGCGAACGGGCCGCTGAGCCCCTCGAGCCCCTCGATGGCCACCTCGCCCTCGACGAGGGAGGGCTGTCCGCGGTCCACGCGGGCGACGAGGTCCACCCGCCGCAGGCCACTGGGGTGCGGCCGCCGCCGGGGGACCTCGGTCCAGCCCTCGAACTGGGCGTCGAAGTAGCCATGGTCGTGGGCGGGGGTAACATCTTCCGGGGCAATATCGGCGAGGGCATGGGCATAGACCGGACTTCAGGCGACTACATGGGCATGCTGGCCACCATCATCAACGCCATAGCACTCCAGAGCGCCTTGGAGGGGGTTGGCATACAGACGCGGGTCCAGACTGCAATCGAAATGCAAAAGGTGGC
>CAYHRZ010000303.1:0-6782 GCA_964359125.1 uncultured Klebsiella sp.
CCACGCCCTCGATCACGTACTCCACCTCGGCCTCGCCGCCCGTCCAGAGGTCGCCTCGGGGGTAGCTGTCCCAGGTCGTGGTGAAGTCCACCCGCACGGTGCCGACCGTCTGCCAGCACACGTCGCCTCGGAGTTCGCCGGCGTCGGCCCCCCTGGCCATGCCCTTGCGAACGTCGTCTTCCCGGTTCTCGAGCACGACGCGGGTGGCGGCGATGCCCTCGCGCATGCTGCTGTCGTCGTGGTCGGCCACGAGTTCGGCCCACGCGTCGAGTTGTGCCAGTCGCGACTCGCCCTCCCAGTTCTCGTCGAGCTGTCGCGACAGCTCCGCCTCAAAACACTCCCGCCCCTCGTCGTGCTGGAAGAGGCGGTTGGCCAGAGCGCTGAGCGTGCCCACCCAGCCGTTGCCGAAGGCTTTGCGGTTGTCGAAGGCGGCGTCGGGGCCGCTGGCCACAAAGCGCAGGCGCGGCTCGCTCGCGGTGTTGTAGGCGTAGAAGTTGTTGGTGTTGCCGTTGTAGCCATCCCAGTGGCCGGCGATGGACTCCGCCGCCCAGAAGGTGAAGAAGGCGTCGAGGTCCAGCACCTCGTCGAGGGCAGCCAGCAACCCGTCGTCGCCGGTCGACAACGCGTCCTTCACCGCCTCGATTTCAGCGCCGGTGCTGGCTTTGGTCTCGTACTCGAAGGTGGCCGTCCAGCCCTCGCGGAAGTCGCTCAACGTGCCCTCGTACATCGCCTCGGCGAACTCGCCGGTGCGGCGGGCCACGAGCTCCTCGTCGATGTTCTCGGTGTGGGCGTAGATGCCGAGATCCTCGCCGTTGACCACCACGTGGGCGAGGGCGCAGCGGGGCGCCACCAGCCCGGCGTCGCCGAACCAGTCGTGGGCGAGGCATGTCCGCATCCGGCTGGCGTCTTGCCGCCCGTTGTTGAAAACCAGCTTCTCCAGCCCGAAGAACCGCTGCTCGTCGACGTACTCGCCCACGTCGATTTTCAACGAGGGCCGGTCCGGGACCACCGAGCCGATCAGACCCTTCTTGCGCACGCCCACCTCGCCCATGGCCTCCCCGTCGAGCGAGGCCGTGGCCGGGAAGTAGGTGTAGGGGCTCTCGATGGGCCCCTCCATGCAGCCCTCGCCGAGGATGTCGTAGTAGGAGCGGGCCTGCTCGCGGAGGACCGCCCAGTCGTCGGGGTCGAGGGTGACCACCAACTCGTGCAGCACCGCTGCGTCGAAGAACTCGTCTGCCTCGGCACCGCCCCGGACCCCGGCATCGGTTTCGGTGGGGGCCACCGGGTCAAGGGGCACGCCGACGTCGCCGCAAGCCACGAGGAGCAGGAGCATGGGCATTCGACCCGCCAGCACGACCCTACGGTAAGTCAAATCGAGAAGGCTCGCCGCCAGAGCTCGTCTGGCAGCGGCGATACATGGTGATACGTATCGCCACCCGGTAGCTTGAAGCCGAGTACGTGGGCGTGGAGGGCAAGCCGGGAGAAGCTGGCGCCGTCGTACACCGCGTCGCCCAGGATGGGGAAACCCAGCTCGGCGAGGTGGATCCGGACCTGGTGCGTGCGCCCCGTCTCCAGCCGGGCCTCGACGACTGATACATCCCGGGTAGTATCAACCCGCCGGAAGGTGGTGCGCGCGGGCTTGCCACCCGGTCCGCTCCCCCTCCGCCCGTCGCCGCGGTTCTCCACGAGGAGGTTGTCGACCCGCCGCTCGCTCCAGGGTACCCGGCCGCGGACCAGCGCAAGGTAGCGGCGTTCGACGTCGTGTACCTCGAGCAGGGACTTCACGGCGAGCTGGGTGGGCTCGTCGAGCGCGACCAGCATCAGCCCCGAGGTGCCCTCGTCGATGCGGTGCACGGTGAACGCGCGCCCCAGCCAACGCTCCACCTGTTTCACGACGCTGGGTTCCCGACGGCCCGGGGCCGGGACACTTAGCATCCCGCTCGGCTTGTAGACCACTGCGAGGTGCTCGTCACGGGACACGATCGCCGCGTCGCGGCCGGGGCTGTGGCGCGGGCGCTCCCTCTCCACGCGCAGGTGGACGCCGTCGACGACGCGCCCGAGGTCGGCCACCGGCGTGCTGTCCAACCAAACCCGCCCCTCGGCGCACAGCGCACGGACGTTGCGCTTGTCGAGTCCGCGCTCGGCCAGCACCGCGGCGAGGGTGGGCAACGTCTACTTCGACGCGAGGGCGCTGGCGTAGATCTCGTCGCTGGTCATCACGCGCATGTTGGACGCCGACCACTGGATCCACTTCTCGTACGCCGCCCAGATCGCCTCGCGCTCGGTGCGGTTCCGCTCCTTGGACTCGTCGACACCGGTGAGGGGGAAACTCGGCTGCCGGACCGCCGACTTGTCCTTGTCGACGTAGTACGACAGTGTCCAGCCCTCGGGGCCCGAGCGCACGAAGTTGTTCTCGTGGATGAGCGAGGTCACGTAGGCCGGGCGGTCCAGCGTCCACTGCTTCAGGCTCTCGCGCATCTTGGGCAGCGGGTCGAAGTTCTCAGGGTCCTTCGCTACTTTGTTCCACCAGAAGGTGTTGCCGCTGAGCCGGGTGATGTTGATGTCGCCCGGTCGTTCCAGGAGCGAGCCGTACCACGTGAAGGGGTTCGCCGTGGGTTCCTTGCTGGCGTGCCCGGTGATCACGACCTTCGCGCCGAGGGCGGCGTACACCTCCATCGCCGCGCTCTTCACCGCCTCGTTGCCGATACTCAGTCCCACGCAGCTCGGCGCGCGGCCGAAGGTGCTCTTCACCAGGGAGTAGCCCCCGGGCGTGCCCTTCTGGATCTCGCCGGTGGCCATGTCCATCGCGTACGTTTCGTATTCGGTGATGGTCTTCACCTTGTCGTCGTGGCTCTTGATGCCGCTGATCTTGCCGGTGAAGCCGTCGGACAGGGGGTGAGGGGCGCGGACCAGGTAGCCGATGCCCTGCTCGCGGAGGGCGGCGACCGCGTCGGTACGCGACTTCAGGTAGGCCTGGGTGATGGGGCCGGTCATGTAGAAATCACCCTTCACGCCATACTTCTTGAACAGTCCCGCCGCCCGGATCACCGTGTCGGCGCTCTCGTCGACGTGGGTGTGGTCGTGGACGTTGATCACGAAGGTGATCGCCGGGCGATCGGCGGCCTGGGCCTCCTGGGCGAGCACGAACAACAGGATCGCAGACATCGTGGGCTTCCTCGGGCGGGGGGGTGGACCTAGCTGGTACGAGCGACGGCATGCTGCCCTTCGACGGGACGGGCACCGGGCGCGCGGGTAGAGGGACCGTGCGGCCCAGAGCCCGCGCGGAGGCGAAGCTTGGGAGTGTCGCGCCGGACCATCGCCGCCCAAGTAGCACGGGAACCGGCCGGGGCCCGCTGCTTCGTGGACCGGGGCGGCACCTTCACCGACGTGATCCACGACGACGGCTCGGGGCGACTGCGGGCGAGCAAACACCGGTCGAGCGAGGCGGTGGTGGGGCGCCTGGCCAGCGGTACGCTGACGGTGGGTACCACGGTCGTCACCAACGCGATCCTGGAGGGGAATCTCGCGCGGGTTCTGCTGTTCGTGTCAGCGGGCTTCGCCGACCTCGTGCACCTCGGCGACATGACCCGGCCGGCGCTCTTCGACCCGGATCTCCGGCGCCCGGGTTGGCCGGGGCTCCGCGTCGTGGAGGTGAGGGGGCGGATCGACGGAGGGGGCGCCGAGGTGGAGCCGCTGGTGATGCCAACCTTCGACGTGTGCGACGTCGACGCGGTGGCCGTGGTGCTGCTCAACAGTGCGCAGAACCCCGCCCACGAACTCGCGCTGGCGGCGGGGCTACCGGTTGGGGTGCCCGTGTCGCTGGGCCACCGCCTCGCGCCGCGCGTGGGGTACCAGGCGCGCCTGGAGACGACCCTGCTCGACGCCGCGGCGACCCCCGTGCTCCGCGCCGCCCAGCGGCGGGACGAACTGCGTGGCGACGCGTTGGCCATCCGCTCCGATGCCAGTACCTGCGTGGCCGCGGCGCTGCGGGCTCCCGACGCGGTGCTCAGCGGCCCCGCGGGTGGCGTGCTCGCCGTAGAGCACGTTGCGCGAGTGCTCGGCGCCGACTTGGCGGTGGGCCTCGACATGGGCGGCACGTCGACCGACGTGTGCCTGGTGCAGGCGGGCAAGCGGGCCTGGCACGGAACCACCTTCGCGGTGGCGGGTCGCCGGGTCGCGCGCCCGGCGGTGGAGGTGCACACGATCGCCGCGGGCGGCGGGTCGGTGCTCGGGCACGATGGCGTGGGCTACACCGTCGGGCCTGCCTCGGCGGGCGCCGACCCCGGTCCGCAGGTGTACGGGCGTGGGGGGCCACCCACCCTCACCGACGCGGCGGTGGTCGCGGGGCTGGTGGACCCGGCGAGCTTCGGGGTGCCGATTGATACATCATGTGTATCACTCCCGGGGCCGCCCGAGGCGTTCATCGAGGTTGCACGTGAGTCGATGGCGGCGGCGGTGAAACATCTTGCCCTGGCGCGGGGTATCGACGTGCGCAGCGCGGTCTTGGTGGCCTACGGCGGCGCGGCGGGACAACACGCCTGTGCCGTGGCGGAGCGGCTGGGCATCGCGAAGGTGGCGGTCCACGCCCTCGCCTCGGTACTCAGTGCTTTCGGCCAGCGATTTGCCAGGCGAGAAGAGGAGGTTTCGCGAGCCGTGTGGCGTGCACTGGGCGTGGCCTGGACCGAGGTGGAGTCCGCCTGGGCGGCGTGCTCGGCAGCGCTCGCCGACCTGGGGGACCAGGAACGGTGGGTGGAACTCCGGTACCAGGGCACCGACCACGCCCTGCGGGTGCGGGCGACCACCCCGCCGGCGGCCCGCGCGCAGTTCGAGTCCGAGCACCGCGCCCGCTACGGCTTCGTGCGCCCGGAGTTGGGCCTGGAGGTGGTGCAAGCGGGGGTGAGGGCACGTGACGTGGCCGTCCGGGCCGACTACGTGGCCACCTGGCCCCCGGGGACGCCGATCCAGGTAGAAGGGCCAGCGCGGCTGTCGCTGGCGGGTACGTCGCTGGTGGTGCCAGCCGGGTGGCGGGGTCATCGCGAGGGGGCGCTGTTCGTGCTGGAAGGCGGTGGCGAGGCATCCGCGCCGCGCCCGCCCGGGCGGGACCTGGGCCTAGCCCTGTGGGGCGCTCGTTTCACCAGCATCGCCGCGGGAGCCGGCGAGGTGCTGCGTGCCCTGGCCCGGTCGGTGAACATCCGCGAGCGTCTCGACTTCTCGTGCGCGGTGTTCGACGGGGCCGGTCGACTGGTGGCCAACGCGCCGCACGTGCCGGTTCACCTCGGGGCCATGGGGGTGACCGTCCGCGACGTGCTCGCCGCTCACCCCGCGCCGGTGGACGGCGACGCCTGGCTCAGCAACGATCCCGCCGCCGGCGGCTCGCACCTCCCCGACTTGACGGTGGTCACCGCCGTGGTGAGCGGGGGACACCGCTGGTTCGTGGCCAACCGCGCCCACCACGTCGACGTCGGCGGCCTGACCCCCGGCTCCATGCCGCCGACCTCCCGCACGCTGGCGGAGGAGGGGACGGTTTTCCGGCGGCACCCCTTAGTCCAGGGCGGGCGGCTGTGCCTCCCTGACCTCGAGGGCTGTCGCGACGTCGCGACGGTGTCGGCCGACCTGCGTGCCCAGGTCGCGGCGAACGTCCACGCCGCCCGCGCGCTGCGCGCGCTCGACCCCGGCGAGTTGGATCGTTGGATGCACGCCCTGCTGGTGGCGGTGGAGGCGGCGGCGAGTGCCCTGTTGCCGAGTCTGCGGGGCGAAGCGGCCGACGAGATCGACGGCACGCCGCTTCGCCTCCGGGTCGACGGTGCGCGTTTCGACTTCACCGGCACCGGTGGCCCCCACCCCGGCAACCTCAACGCGCCGCCCGGCGTGGTCCGCGCGGCGGTACTCTACGCCCTCCGCCTGCTCATGGGGCGCGACCTTCCCCTCAACGAGGGCGCGCTCGCCCCGCTCGCGATCGTCGTCCCCCCGGGGTGCATTCTCGACCCACCGCCAGGCGCGGCAGTGGTGGGGGGCAACGTGGAAACCTCCCAACGGGTGGTCGACCTGGTCCTCCGCGCCGTCGGTGCCCGGGCAGCGTCGATGGGCACGATGAACAACCTCAGCCTCGGGGGCGAGGGGTGGGCCTACTACGAGACGCTGGGTGGGGGCCTCGGCGCCCATGCGCTTCGGCCTGGTGCCAGCGGCCTCCAGGTTCACATGACCAACACCCGGGCCACCGACCCCGAGGTGATCGAGGTGCGCCTTCCCTTGCGCGTCGTGCAGTTCAAGTTGCGCCGCGGCAGTGGTGGTGCGGGCCGGTTCCCCGGCGGCGACGGCCTGGTGCGCGAACTCGAACTCCGCGAGGGCGGCACCGCCTCGCTGCTCGCCGCCTGGCGCCCGGGTGGTGCCCCCGGCGAGCGCGGCGGTGGTGCGGGGGCGGCGGGCGAGGCATGGGTTCGTCGTGATGGCACCTGGCAGCGGTGGGACGGCCACACCGTGGCCCTGCAGGCCGGGGACCGCGTACGGGTACTCACCCCGGGCGGCGGTGGATGGGGTTCGCGCGGAGCGGGCTAAGTAGCGCGCGATGGTGTTCTTCATCGCCTGTGCCGAGCCCGCGGTGGTCGTCCCCGACGCCCTGCCGTCGCCCGGCGACTACACCCTCGCCGGTCCCGGGGGCCCCGCGGTTACCATCGATTCGTCGTCGATCGACCAGCCCTGCGCCGCGCTCAGCGGCGGCCCAGAAGACGTGGAGCACCACAACCTCGTGGGCATCTACGACGGCTACCTGCTGATGCCCTGGG
>CAYHRZ010000304.1:0-6782 GCA_964359125.1 uncultured Klebsiella sp.
GGCCGCCGCCGCCCTGGTCGACCCGTCGGCCGAGGTCGAACCGGTGGTGGCCACCAACAACGCTGCCCACGGTGACTACCAGTGGAACTTCGCGTTCCGGCTGGCCAAGGCGCGCAAGGAGAACCCCCGCGCCCTGGCCGAGCGCATCGCGCCCTCGTTCCGGGGGCAGCCGGGCATCGCCGACGTGCAGGTGGCCGGTCCCGGCTTCATCAACTTGTCGCTCGACAGTGGCTGGCTCGCGTCGCAACTCGCGGCGCAGGTGGCGTCGCCGCGCACGGGGATCGACGACGAGGGCCAGGGCCGCCGGGTGATCGTCGACTACAGCTCCCCCAACGTCGCCAAGCGCATGCACGTGGGTCACATGCGCAGCACGCACATCGGCTGCGTGATCGTGCGCTTGCACCGCGCCACGGGCTGGGAGGTGGTGGGCGACAACCACATCGGCGACTGGGGCACGCAGTTCGGCAAGCTCATCGTGGCCTGGCGGCGCTGGCGCGACGAGGCGGCCTACGCCGAGGATCCCGTGGGCGAACTCGAGCGGCTGTACGTGCTCTTCGGCACCCACGCGGAGTCCCAGCCGGATCTCGACGACCAGGCTCGCGAAGAGACGGCGAAACTCCAGCGGGGCGACGCGGAGAACCGGGCGCTCTGGGCCGAGTTCGTGCGCGCCTCGCTCACCGAGTACGACAGCGTCTACCGTCGCATGGGCGTGAAGTTCGACGAGGTGCTCGGCGAGAGCGCCTACCGCGACGACACCGACGCGGTGGTCGACGACTTGCTCGCCGCCGCCGTGGCCGAACACAGCGAGGGGGCGGTGATCGTCCGGCAGGGCGAGAACGTCTCCGTCATCCGCAAGAAAGACGGCGCCGCGCTCTACACCACGACGGACCTGGCCTGCGTGCGCTACCGCGTGCGCCGCTGGGACCCGGACCGGATGGTGTACGTCACCGACGTGCGGCAGCACCAGCACTTCGCCAACTTCTTCAAGATCGCGGGCCTCTGGAAGGTGCGCGCGGAGATGGTGCACGTGGGCTTCGGCATGCTGAAGTTGCCCGAGGGGGCGATGAGCACCCGCAAGGGCAACACCATCCGCCTCGCGGACCTGCTCGACGAGGCGGTGGCGCGGGCGCGGGCGCTGGTCGACGAGAAGTCGGCGAGCCTGCCGGAGGCGGAGCGGGCTGCGGTGGCCGAGGCGCTGGGCGTGGGCAGCGTGCGCTACCAGGACCTGGTGCAGTCGCCGGCCACCGACGTCACCTTCGACTGGGGACGCATGCTGGCGATGGACGGCAACTCCGCGCCGTACCTGCTCTACAGCCGGGCACGGGCGCGGTCGATCCTGCGGAAAGCAGAGGTTGTCCCTGGGACGATCGCGCTGGATCACCCCCTGGAGCGGGAACTCGCCCTGGCGCTGTTGCGGTTCCCCGAGGCGGTGTCGTCGGCCACCCGCAACTACGCCCCCAACGTGCTCGCCGAGCACACCTACCGCATGGCCGAGGCCTTCAACCGCTTCTACTACGAACTGCCGGTGTTGGCGGGGGGTAGTTCTGCGGCCAGCCGGTTGTCCCTCGTCGCCGCGGCCGACGTGGTGCTCGGCCGGGCGCTCTCTCTCCTGGGGCTCACGCCGCTGGAGCGCATGTAGGTGATGGAGCGCGCCACCCACCGCGCCTTCGTCCGGGAGCGTCGCAAGAACGCGATGCGGCTCGCGTCGGTGCGGCTGGTGGGCGTGGGCGCGTGGACGGCCGCGGCGCTCGCTTTCGCGTGGCGGCCCCAGCAGCCGGTGATCCTCGTGTACCTGGGGCTCTCCCTCGCGATCTGGCTGGGTCTGCGCCGGTTCCCCCGCTTCCTGGACCTCTCGGCGTGGGCGCTGGCGTTGGTGGACCTCCCGGCGTTCACCGTGGCGCAGGTGGTGGCGCTGCGCCTGAGCACCGAGAGCGACGACTACGTCCTGGCCATGAACAATGGCCTGCTCTCGCTGGTGATCGTCGCCTCCGGATTCGTGCTCTCGCCCCGGCTCACGTGGGCGGCGGCCGTGGTGGCCCTGGCCTGCCAGGGCGTGATGGTGGCGATGGTCGACACCACGGCGTGGGCGCGGGTGATCGGCTCGATGCTGGTTTTCGGCACGGTCGCGACGATCATCACGGCGATCACCCAGCAGGTGGTCACGCTCGTGGCCGCGGCCGCCAGCGAACACGCCGCCCGGCTGCGGCTCCAGCGCTATTTCTCGCCGGCGGTGGCCGAGCGCATCGTGGAGTCCGGAGGCCCGCGCTCCCGGGGTGAGAACCGCGAGATCACCGTGCTCGTGTCGGACCTCCGGGGCTTTACCGCGCTGGCCGAGCGCGCCAACGCGGAGGCGGTGGTCGGCTGGCTCGACGACTACTTCGGGGCGATGGTGGAGGTGATCTTCCGGCACGGGGGCACGCTCGACAAGTTCGTGGGCGACGGGATCCTCGCCTACTTCGGGGCGCCGGAGGCCCAGGTGGACCACGCCGAGCGTGCGATTCACTGCGCCATCGACATGCAGAAGGCGCTCGTCCGGCTCAACGAGCTCCGCGCGAGCCGCGGGCTGCCGGGGCTCCGGATGGGCGTCGGCGTACACACTGGCGTGGCGCTGGTGGGCGACGTGGGCCCGGCCAGCCGTCGCGAGTACACCGCCATCGGCGACGCGGTGAACGTGGCCAGCCGCATCGAGGGACTCACGAAAGACGTGGGCCTCGCGGTGTTGGTGAGCGGCCCGGCGCGGCAGGCGGCGGGCGAGGGCTTCTCGTGGACGGCCCTGCCCGACCAGTCGGTACGCGGTCGCGACGAGCCGGTGGTGGTGTGGACGGTGGCCGAGGCGGTGGCGTAGGCGGCGCTGCCCGGGGTCGCCTACCCGGCCGCGCCCGCGATTAGCCAGGCCAGGACCCCAATCCAGAGAGGCGCGGCGAGCACCAGCCACGCCGCGCTGTTGAGCACCCGCAGCGCGCGCCGCACGTGGGCGGTGTCGTTGACGTGGGGGAAGGGCTCGGCGGGGACCGGCACGTCGAGGAAGGCGCACAAGGGCGCCCAGCCCTCGCGCACGTCGAACACCAGCAACTGCCCGGGGGGGACGTCGCGCGTCACGGCGGCGACGTGCGCCTCGTAGGTGGCGATGGCCCGCGCCGCGTCCTCCGGCTGTCCGCCGAAGGTGCGCGTCCAGATGAGCTCGGTGGCCATCCGCGTGGCGGGTCCTACCCCCGGGAGCCAGGGCATGAACAAGCGGAGGGGAAACATCGTGGTGGGGCGCCGGATGGTGTCGATGACGCTCCGGTGCCAGGCCGCCGGGTCCCGCACGCTGAGCACCACCCGTGCTTGCGGGAACGCCGCAAGCAACTCCTTGTAGAAGCTGCACCCGGGCCAGTCCACGGTGGCGCCCCAGGCGCCGAGCAGGGCCTGCCAGTCCACCGGCTCGCCCCGCGTGGCCGCCACCCACTGCGGCACGTGCGCGGGGTGCCGGATCACCTCCTCCATGTGGTAGCAGGGGCCGAAGCCCAGCCGCTCGAGCGCGAGCTTGAGCGAGAGGGTGCCGGTCCGCCCGAAGCCCGCGCCGATCACCCGCACGGGGTGGACTCCTGCTGGTTCGCCGCGCCCATCCTGCCGCCGCTCAGGCCTTCGGCAACACGATCGTCGCTTTCTTCTTGCGACGACGGTACAGGGAGCAGGTGTGCCCGATGGTCTGCACCACCACGGCACCGGTGCCCTCGGCCAGCGCGGTGGCCACGGTGACGATGTCGAGCTCGCAGCCGTCGCCCACCCGCGCCTTGATCAACTCGTGGGCCTCGAGCTCGAGGTGGGCCTTGCGGATCACCGCCTCGCTGGTGCCGTCGCGACCCACGAAGACCACCGGGTCCACGTGGTGGGAGAGCCCACGCAGGAAGGCGCGCTGCTTACCGGTGATTTCCATGGCTAGCTGTCCCCCAGGAGGCGGAAGTGTTCGACCGTGCGCGCCACCCCGTCCTCGAAGCTCACCACCGGCGACCAGCCGAGCAGCGCCTGCGCGCGGCTGATGTCGGGCTTCCGCCGGGTGGGGTCGTCTTTCGGCAAGGGCCGAAACACGATGCCGGCCTTGTTCCCGGTGAAGCGGTTGATGTACTCGGCCAGTTGCAACATCGTCATCTCGTGGGGGTTGCCGACGTTGCAGGGCTCCGGACTGTCGCTCTCCATGAGCTTCACGATGCCGTCGACGAGGTCGCTGACGTAACAGAAGCTGCGCGTCTGTTGCCCGTCGCCAAACACCGTGAGCGGCTCGCCGCGCAGGGCCTGCGAGCAGAAGGCAGGCATGACTCGCCCGTCGTTGGGGCGCATCCGAGGGCCGTAGGTATTGAAGATGCGTACAATTCGTGTCGCGACACCATGATATCGATGGTACGCCATCGTCAGCGCCTCGGCGTAGCGCTTGGCCTCGTCGTACACCGAGCGCACGCCGATGGGGTTCACGTTGCCCCAGTAGCTCTCCACCTGCGGGTGGATGGCGGGATCGCCGTAGACTTCCGAGGTCGAAGCCAGCAAGAAGCGGGCTCCGTCGGCGCGAGCGCGATTCAGGCAGAGACGCGACGCGTCGCTGCCGGCGTAGAGGGTCTCGAAGGGCAACTCGACGTAGTCGATGGGCGAGGCCGGGCTTGCCATGTGGAAGATCCGGTCCAGCCCACCGTCCACCGGGATCTCGCGCGAAACGTCGGCTTCGACAAACGTGAACCTGGGGTGGTCGACAAAGCCAGCGACGTTGCGGCGGTGCCCGGTGACGAAGTTGTCGACCGCCACCACCTCGTGCCCGTCGGCGAGCAGTCGCTCGCACAGGTGACTGGGGACAAATCCCGCTCCGCCGGTGACGAGGATGCGCATCGGCGGCGTGTAGCACGCGGCCCGGCGGCCTGCTGCGATAAGCCCGCGCCGTGTCGCAGCTACGTCCCACCACGGCGATCGTGGACCTCGACGCCCTGGCGGCGAACTTCGCGGCCGTCCGGGCCCACGTGGGCCCCCGGGTGCGGGTGCTAGTGGCGGTGAAGGGCGACGCCTACGGCCACGGCGCGGTGGCCTGCGCCCGCGCGCTCGCCGGCGCCGGTTGCGATGCCCTGGGCGTGGCGCTCGTGGAAGAAGGTGCGCAGTTGCGCGACGCGGGCGTGGGCGGGATGGTGATGTGCATGGGCGGCGTGGGGCGGCACGGGGCCGAGGAAGCCGTGCGCCGCGATCTGACTCCGGTGCTCTACGACGAGGGCGACGCCGAGCGCCTGGACGCCGCCGCGCGGGCGGCCGGCCGTCGGGTCGTGGTCCACGTGAAGGTGGATACCGGCATGGGCCGCCTCGGGGTGCCGCTCCCGCACTACGCGCGTTTTCTCGACCGTATCGCCCACTTCACCGCCCTCGACGTCGCGGGCCTCATGACCCACTTCGCCGAGTCGGAATCGGCAGACATTACCTTTACCCGCGAGCAGTTGCGCCGTTTCCACACCGCCGTCGCCGACACGCGCGCCCGGGGCTACACGCCCCGCTGCCTGCACGCCGCCAACTCCGGCGCGGTCTTGGGGCACGCCGCGTCGCACCTCGACATGGTGCGCCCGGGCATCCTCGTCTACGGCGAGGCGCCGGGGCCGGGGGTCAGCGTCCGGCCAGTGATGCGCGTGGTCACCCGCGTGCTCTTCGTGAAAGATCTCCCCCGCGGGGCCTCGGTCAGCTACGGGCGCCGCTTCGTGACGGACCGCCCCACCCGCGTTGCCACCCTGCCCCTGGGCTACGCCGACGGGCTGCCGCGGGCGGTCAGCGGCAAGGCCCAGGTGCTCGTCAACGGGCGCCGCTGCAACGTCGTGGGCACGGTGTGCATGGACCTCTGCATGGTCGACGTGACCGACCTCGCCGAGCCGGTGGAGTCGGGCGACGAGGTGGTGATCATCGGCGCCGCGGGGGCCGAGCGCATCACCGCCGGCGAGGTGGCGGCCTGGGCGGGCACCATCCCCTACGAGATCCTGTGCGGCTTCTCCGAGCGCGTGCCGCGGCGCCACGAGGGGGTCGCGTGAACCCCATCGAACGGCTCGGCGCCTCGGTGATCGCCACCATCGAGGACCTCGGGGGCTACGCGCGGTTCACCGCGCGGGCCACCTGGGGCATGTTCGCGCCACCGTACCGCTGGCGCCTGCTCTTCAAGCAGATGGAGTTCGTGGGCAACCAGTCGCTCTTGATCGTGATGATCACGGGGGCGTTCACGGGCATGGTCTTCGCGGTCCAGAGCGACTTCGCCTTCGGTCGGTTCGGGGCGCGCGGCCTCCTGGGCTCCACCGTCACCCTCGCGCTCACGCGGGAACTCGGCCCCGTCCTCACGGCGCTGATGGTGAACGGGCGCGTGGGCTCGGCCATGGCCGCCGAGCTAGGGACGATGCGGGTCACCGAGCAGATCGACGCGCTGGAGTCGATGGCGGTGGACCCGGTGCAGTACCTGGCCTCCCCCCGCGTCGGTGCCGCGCTGATCATGGTGCCCATCCTCTGCGCGATGTTCGACCTCGTCGGCGTGCTGGGCGTCTCCTACGTGGCCACGGAGATGCTGGAGGTGAACCCGGGCCCGTTCTACGACCGCATGATGTGGTTCGTGGACCCCGACGACATCTGGGGCGGCATGATGAAATCGAGCATCTTCGGGTTCATCATCGCGTCGGTGGGCTGCTACCGCGGGTACTTCGCCCGCGGTGGCGCCGAGGGCGTCGGCCGGGCAACGACCCGGGCCGTGGTGGCGGCCGGCGTGGCGGTGCTGGTGGTCGACTACTTCATCACGTTGATCC
>CAYHRZ010000305.1:0-6765 GCA_964359125.1 uncultured Klebsiella sp.
CGTTGGGACAGCGGTCGGCCGCGTCGAGCACGCCGTCGCCGTCGTTGTCGAGGTCCGGGCAGCCGTCGAGGTCGCGGAAGCCGTCGTAGTCCTCCGGGTCGTTGATGCAGGCGTCGTGGTCGTCGACCAGCCGGTCGCCGTCGTTGTCGGGGTCCGGGCAGCCGTCGCCGTCGAGAAAGCCGTCCTTGTCCTCCGCCACGGCGGGGCAACTGTCCTCGGCGTCGAGCACGCCGTCATGGTCGTTGTCGGGGTCCGGGCAACCGTCGGCGTCGAGGTAGCCGTCCTCGTCCTCCGGGGCGTCGTCGCAGCGGTCCACCCGGTCGGACACCCCGTCGCCGTCGGCGTCGAAGCGGCGCAGCGTGTGGAACTGGGGGCCCACGCCGAGGGTGACCGCCACGCCGCGGTCGCCGCTCCACACCACCCGGGTCTCCGCGCGGAGGTCCAGGACCGGGAACAGCACCATGTCGACCACGAAGCCCGTGCCCAGCAGCGGGGCGCCACCGCGGCCCACGCGCGCCCCCACCGTCAAGAGGGGTGCCACCGTCACGTCGTCTTCCGTGTTGCCCACGAAGAGGAGCCCGTCGGCGGACAGTTCGGCGGCCAGGGGATCCACCACGCCGCTGACCTCCACTGCCCACAGCGACGACGTGCGAAACCGCAGGTGCGCCGCCATCGCCTCGCTGGGCTGTTCGCCGTCGGCCAGCGGAATGCCCTCCGCGACCAGGAGCGCGAGTCCAAGTTCCGGGAGCGGCACTAGATCACCGTGAACACGATCGTCGCCAGCGTGGTGTGGTCGAGCGGCTGGTAGCCCTCGACCGGGACGTTGTCGAAAGCAAGCTGGTGGCTGATCTTGAGTGCGAGGCGGTTGGCGACGGCGGCGGTGACGGCGGCGGTGTTGTTGACCCGCACGTCGTCGAAGGCGACCAAGTTCTCGTACACCTCCACGTTGTCCTCGACCGACACGTGCTTGTTGAAGGCGTGGCGGATCCCCACGAGGGCGCGGGCAGAGACGACGGTCTGCGCGTTGGGCTCGATGCCCTCGACGAAGTCTTCCCGGGCGAGGTCCACGCCCAGCTCCCCGCGGAAGGCGGTGGTCGGTCGTTCCACGAAGAGTCGGGCCACCCCCATTTGGCCGTTGGCCCGCCAGTCGTAGCCGGCGAAGGTGTCGGAGAAGGCGCCCGCGAGCACGTAGACGCTGTCGCGACGGCTGAGGAAGCGGTCGTAACGCAGGGCCACCTGCTCGCGCTCGGCGGTCTGCACGTAGGGCGCGGCCCGCTCGGCGTCGGAGAGCTTCCCGTCGGCGTCGGTGTCGATGCGCGACTGGCCCCAGTTCACGGCGAAGGTGCCGCTGAACTGGTTCTTCTTCCACTTGTAGCTGGCGCCCCCCTGGCCCGTCAGTGACATCGTCTCGGTGTTGCCGAAGGCGAGCATGCCGCCCATCTCGGCGCTGGCGTGGGCCTCGCGCGCCGGCGTGGCGTCGGGAACTTTTGCGCCCTCGAAGGCCGACTCCCCGGCCAGAGCGAAGGAAAAAGCAGGTACCAACAACGACACTCCAGGGTAATAGCGTTCCCTAACCGGGATACGCGGGCCGATGCCCTGGACGCCCGGCAGCGACGAGATCAAGGCCCTGTGGACCCTGGACCCCGCGGTCCACTACCTCAACCACGGTAGCTTCGGCGCCACGCCGCGCCGGGTGCTGGCAGCCCAGGCCACCCTCCGGGGCGAGCTGGAGCGCGAGCCGATCGAGTTCCTCGGCCGACAGTGGCCTGGAAGGGTGGCGGGCGTGCGGGCGCGAGTGGCGCGCTTCCTCGGCGCGGACCCAGCCGGACTGTGCTTCGTCACCAACGCCACGATGGGGGTGCAGGCGGCCCTCGACGCCATCGACTGGCGGGCGGGCGACGAGGTGGTGGTGGGCGACCACGGCTACAACGCCGTCAAGCAGGCGCTCCGACGACTCGCCGAACAGCGCGGCGTGGTGGTGGTCGAGGCGCGCATCCCGTTTCCGCTCGACGATCGCGAGCAGGTCGTGGAGGCTTTTTCCCAAGCCACGGGGTCACGCACCCGCCTGCTGGTGGTGGACCACGTCACCTCGGCCACCGCGCTGGTGTGCCCGGTGCACGCCCTGGTGGCCCTGGCCCGGGCCCGGGGCGTGGCCATCCTCGTCGACGGCGCCCACGCACCGGGCATGATCCCACTCGATCTCGAAGCCCTGGGTGCGGACTTCTACACGGGAAACCTACACAAGTGGGTGTGTGCGGCGAAGGGGGCGGCGGTGTTCTACGCGGGGGCGGCCTGGCGGGAGCGCGTACACTGCCCGCTCACCTCCCACGGCTACGGTCTGGGGTTGCACGCCGAGTTCGACTGGCCGGGCACGTTCGACCCCACCGCCTGGCTGAGCATCCCCGAGGCGCTACAACACGCCGAGGCGCTGGGGTGGACCACGCTCCGGGCGAACAACCACGCCCTCGTGCGCGAGGGGCGCGAGCGCGTGGCGCACGCCCTCGGCGTGGGACTCCCGCACCCCGACGACCCGGAGCTGTACGGTTCCATGGCGGTGATTCCCTACCCGGCGGGCAGGCCCGGGGACGGCCCCGCGCTCACCGCGCGCATGTACGCCGAACACCGCGTGGAGGTGCCGTTCACCAGCTACGACGGGCGGACCTGGGTGCGCGTGTCGGGACAGGCCTACAACGCGCCGAGCGACTACTCGGCGCTGGCGTCGGCGCTCTCCTCGTTCGCGTAGGCCGCGAGTTCGAACGAGGGTGCCGCCCCGGCGACGACCCCCGCCATGTCGGGCGCCAGCGGCGCGGTGACCTTCACCACCTGCCCGGTGGCGGGGTGCGGAAAACTGAGGGCGTGCGCGTGCAGCGCCTGGCGGGGAAAGCCCACCAGGGCCCGGACCCGCTCGGTGACGCCCTGCTCCAGCACCTCGAGGAACACGCTGTCGGGCTGGCCGTAGAGCTTGTCGCCGAGGATCGGAAACCCCGCGTGCTCCAGGTGAGCGCGGATCTGGTGGGTGCGGCCGGTCGTGGGGAAACAGGCCACCAGCGTGTGGGCGGCGAGGCGCTGCCGTACTTCCACGCGGGTGTGGGCGGTCTCGCCCGCCGGGTCGTGCCCCCGGCGTAGCTGCACCTCGCTCCCGGCCGCGTGGCCGAGGGGCGCGTCGATCTCGAGGTCGTCCCAGGGCACCACGCCCCGGACGAGCGCCAGGTACACCTTCTGCACGCGCCGACGCATGAAGCAGCCCTTCATGTGGCGGTTGGCCTCCTCGCGCTTGGTCAACAAGACCACCCCGCTGGTGTCGCGGTCCAGGCGGTGCGAGAGGTCGATGTGGGCGTCGGGTCGCGCCTCGCGGGCCAACCCCACCAGGGCGTAGGCGTAGCGCTGTCCCACCGGGTGCATGAGCATCCCCGGCGGCTTGTCGACGGCGAGCAGCCAGTCGTCCTCGAAGATCACCGGCGGCATCGGCGGCGGTGCCGCGCCTGGCGCCAGCCCGGGGACGAAGATGCGCAGGGTCTCCCCGTGGCGCAAGGTGGTGGCGGGCTTGATCGGCCGCTCGTCGCAGAGCACCAGGCCCTCGCGGATGAAGCGGGCGAAGGCGGAGCGCGACCAGTCGGGGAAGCGCAGGGCCAAGAACACGTCGGCGCGGCGGCCGGCGGCGCGGTCGCGGATGTTGAGCACGCGGTGCGGGCGCGAGGGATCCACGCGGCCCGTTAGCATGGGCGGGTGCGGCCCCGTCGGCGAGCCGCAGACTACCGGCGCAGGCCAACCCTCAACTGGACCTGGCCGAAGACGCCGTGGTGAACTTCGCCACGATCCGTGAACCAAATCCACCCGCCGGTCGCCGAGAGCCGAGCCCACGGCCCGCCGGGGGGCAACGCCGTGAGCGAGAGCGCCGGGACCGGGACCAACGAAGGCCCGACCAGTCCATCGGCCTGGAGGAGGAAGGCCTGCAACCCGGCTCCCAGCCGTAGCTGCACTTGGCCCGGGGACACCGGCCGCTCCACCACCACGGCGCCCGAGAGCGTGGGCTCAGGCCAGCGGAGGCTGGAGCTCCCCGTCGCGAACAGCTCCCATTCCCCCGGCAAGAGGCGCGGAAGGTCGACCTCCACGCTCCCCACGAGGGACGCGGCGCTCCCGGCGGTGAACGCCTCCGCGCCGAGCCCCCCGGCCACCCGGACGATGTCGCGACCCACGACGCGCTCAACCTCGACGCGGTCGCCACGAGAGAGATCCACGGTGCCGCGGGCGACGACGCGATCGCTGGCCGGGTCGATCACCTCCACCCGGTGCTGGCCCGACTCGACGACGAACTGCCCGGGAAGCACCCCCTTCGTCTGTCCATCGATCCGCAGGCGGTGCCCCTCCAGCTGAGGCCGGTAGCTCCCGAGCACCGCCGCCCCCGTCCGCGAGCGTCGGCCCGACAAGACGATCGGATCTTCACCGAGCACGTCCGCGCGGGCCCAGGCCCGCTGCCGACCCCCGGTGAAGGCGTAGGCCCCCGCCCTGGCCTGCTCGTGGGCCTCCGTCACCGTCACTGCGCCGTCGCCATCGGCGTCTCCCGTCGAGAGTGCGTCGAGCAAGTACCAAGTATAAACGTCGTGCCCGAGCTGATCGCTCTCCTCGGCCGTCTCGATCATGGCGCACACGCCGATGACGACGGTAGCCTCGGAGACCTCGCTGAGCGGCACGACGGGGCCGCCCTTCGTCCCTGCGACCAGCGCCCCGACGTCGTCGGACAGCGCGCTCTTGCCTCGCCCCGAGTGGCAGGTGGCGAAGATGATGACCTTACGCCGCGAGGGCAGCCGGTCCAGCCAAGCCAGCACCTCCGACTGCGCCAGCGCCGTGTGCCCGAGGTCGGCCACACGGCTGTCGTGGAGCATCACGAACGGGGCGAGCTTGCCGCCTGCGACCCGCCCGAGGCTGCCATGCGCGGAGAAGTAGACCACGACGGTGTCGTTGGGACTCCGCGCCGCGTCTTGGACCTGGGCCATCGCCACCCGCACGGCGGCCAGCGTGCTGTCGTCCCCGCGGGTGAGGGACCAGACCTGGTCGAAACCACCCCGCGCGGGGTCGGCCAACGCGCCCGCGAGCGCCCGCGCGTCGTCGTCGGGGTACCGCAGGTCCGGGAGCGCGGGGTCGGCATACGACTCGGGGCCCACCAGGAGCGCGATGCGCCGCCCCCGGAAGGCCTCGGTGGCGCCCTGGACCTGCCCCTCGTCCACCAGGCTGGGGGCCGCCAGCGCCGTCGCGACCCACCACCCGATCACCGGACGACCCGCAACCGCGTCGTGGCCCAGCCCGCCTCGGCCGCCCCGGGCCACGCCGCCATGAGGTCGGCGGGCGTGACGTCCCGGGGACTGGCCCCGGCGACGATGCTTATGTCACCGCGCTGGTCAGCAAGATCGAGCACGACCCACTGCCGACCGATCCCCGCCCGCCGGGGGCCGGCTGGCTCCAAGCCTCCGGCGACCGAACCACCGGGCGGGTACAGCAGCACCCGGTCGCCGTCCGCCTCGACGACGAACAGGCTGCGGCGCGCGGCGCGGTCGACGTCCACCTCGAACAAGAGCGACTGCGACGCCGACAACGACTCCCCCTCCGCGAGGATCCGATCGGCGACCAGCACCCCGTCCCGCCGCTCCGCCAAGACGACCTGCAGGGCCACGACCGGGGTGCCGGTGTCGCCCTTCTCGCGGCGACCCGGTGACACGGGCAAGAGGGAGAAGACCATCCCAGCGGCGGCGAGTAGCCCGGCCGCCAACAAACGACGTCGGGCGTTCCACCCGCCCGGTCGAGCCGAAGCGGGCGGGGCCGTCGCGACCCAAGTGGCCGGGCGCATCGGGGGGGCCGCGACCGGCGCTGCGGCCTGTGCCACAAGCAGTCGCGACAGAACATCGTCATCATACGTCGACGCCAGCGTGGCCTCACACGTCTCGCAGCCCCCAGCGAGGTGCCTCAGGACCGCCCCGCGCTCGGCGTCGGTGGCCGATCCTTCCAGCACCGCGCGCAGCCGCTGGGCATCGACGTGATCCGCCTTCATGGCACCTCCTCGGCGAGCCGCCGGAAGGCCTCGACTCGGGCCCAGGCGCGGAATCGCGACAGGCGGGTGGTCACGGCGGTGACCGTGAGACCGAGGCTCTCGGCGATCTGCGCGGTGGACAAGGGGGGATCTCCGTAAAACAAGGCAGCGGTAGTTCTCAATTTCTCATCGCGACAATCGAGGAGCACCGCCGCAGCGAGCGCGCCGACGTCGGGAGGAGGGAGCTCGGTCGGCGTGTCGGGGAGCTCGTGGCTCACCACCCCGTCCCGCTTCTTCCGCTCCAGCCAGCGGAGGCACTGCCGCCGCGCGATCACGCGGACCCACCCCGCGAAGGCACCCGGGTCGGCGAGCCGGTCCAGGCTGGCGAACGCCGAGAGGAAGGTCTCCTGGCACAGGTCGTCGGCCGCCGCGTGGTCACCGCGGCAGAAGGCGAGGCAAAAGCCAAACACCGACGGCGCGTGGATCTCGTAGAGCCGCCGTTGCGACGCGGGATCGCCGCGGCGCGCGCGCTCGACATCGAGGCTGGTGGGGGTCACGGTTGGCGGCGTACCACGGGCGAGAAAGGCCGTCATTCGGCCCTACATCCGAAAGGACAGCCCGGCTCCCCACTCCCACGCAGGCGGCGCCTGGGCCGACAGCACGACGTCGGCCCCCGCCGCCCGTCCCACGCCCCAGAACGCGAGCCAGCCCCCCCGCACCCCCCCCCGCGCACGTAGCACGGG
>CAYHRZ010000306.1:0-6711 GCA_964359125.1 uncultured Klebsiella sp.
CCGCGCCTGTGGCCCGCCGGTACCCGATCGACCAGGCCGTCGTCCGCGGCGCCCAGGAGACATGGTTCATGGGCAGCTTCGTGGTGAAGCAGGTGGGGCTCCTGGTCACCGGCGGCGCCAGCGTACAGAAGAGCTTGGGCGGCCCGCCAGAGATTTTCCGGCAGGCGATGGCGGCTGCGGAGCGCGGCATCTTCGACTACGCCCGCCTGATGGGGCAACTCAGCATCTCCCTCGGAGTGATCAACCTCCTCCCGGTGCCGGTGCTCGACGGTGGGCAACTGCTCATGTACGGCGCCGAGATTCTCCGGGGGCGCCCACTGCCGGTTCGGCTCCGGGAGCGCTTGCAGCAGGTCGGGGTGATCTTCCTGCTCACGCTGCTGTTGTTCGTGATGGTGTTCGACATTCACCGCTGGATCACCGAGTCGTGAGGGCGTTGCTGGTGATCGACACTGCGGGCCCCGTGGTGGGGCTGGCCGCGTTCGCGCCCGCAGAGGCGGACGCTGCGCCCACGCCGCTGTTCCTCGCCACGCGCCGCGTGGTGGCCGGGGCGGATCGGTTCATCTCCGAGGCGCTGGGACAGGCGCTGGAGCGCATGGGCGACCAACCGCTGCGCCTGGGCGTGGTCGTGGGCCCCGGGGCCTTCACCGGCCTGCGAGTGGGCCTCGCGCACGCCCTTGGCCTGGCCGTGGCGAGGGAACTGCGGGTGGTGGCGGTCTCGTCGCTGGCGCTGCGCGCGGCGGCGGCCCCGGGACATGCCAGCGTGCTGGCGGTGCTCGACGCCAAGAAGGGACGGGTGTACGCCCAGCGTTTCGACACGCGGGGACGCGTGCCGGTGGCGCTCGACGAGCCGCTCGACGTGAGCCCGGGGCTATTGGCGCCGCCGCCGGGCACCGTGGCCACCGGGGAGGGCGCGGTGGTGTACCGCGCGGTCCTCGAGGCAGCGGGGGCGACCCTGCTGCCGGGCGCCGACGAGTCGCCCGTGGGCGCCGCGTGGCCGCTGGTGCGGGCGGGCTCGCCGGTCGATGCCGCGGCGGTGATCCCCGTGTACCTGCGGGAGCCCGACGCGCAGCCCTTGGCGAGTCTGGTACAATCCTAGACGCTCCCTGACCAACGGAGGTTCGATGGAGAGTCGCGAAGTCGAGATGATCGAGTCCCTGAGCCCACAAAACGACGAGCTCCGCTACCTGTGGACTCGTCACCAGACGCTGGAGTCCGACCTCGCCCGGCTCTCGGCCGTGCGCAACCCCACGGACGGCGAACGGCGCGAAATGGCAGAGATCAAGCGGAACAAGCTGAAGGGAAAGGAGCGCATCCACGCGATTCTCGACGAGCACCGCGGCGTGTAGGCCCCCGCGGCGTCGGCGCGATAGCCCCAACCGCCATGTTGGGTCTACGCATCGCTGTCCTCGGCGCCACCGGATCGGTGGGCGGCGCCCTGCTCACCCGGCTGGCTGAATCGCCCTTCGCCGAGGCCGAGGTGTTGGCCTTTGCCTCGCGTGCTGCCCGCGTCGAGAGCGCGTCGTTCGGTGAACGGAGCCTCCCGTTGCACCTGCTCTCGGACGTGCACGAGCACGCGCCGCGGTTGGCCTTCTGCGCGCTGCCGCCCACCGTTGCGCGCCAGGTGGTGCCGGATCTCGTGAGCCGGGGCGTCTTCGTGATCGACGTGGGTAATTCCACGGCCGGTGTGGTCGATGCCCCCCTCGTGCTGCCGTGGGTACGCCCGCCCTCTCCGGCGGACCTGGCCGCGGCGGGGGCAGCGCGCACGCCTTCGCCTACGGGGTGGTTGCTCGCCACGGCCCTGGCGCCATTTTTCCGGGCCGGCGCGGAGCGCGCCACGGGCGTCGTCAACCTCCCGGCGACCGCCTTCGGTCGTGCGGCCGGGGAGGAACTCTCGGAGCAGGTGGTGGCCTCCTTCAACCTGAAGGAACCGCCGCGGCGGCTGTTCGCCGACGGTTTGGCCTTCGATACGCTGCCGGCCGACAACGACCCCGGGGAGTGGACCCTGCGCGAGGGGTTGGCGTCGGCCGAGGTGGCCGAGTTGCTCGGCATCGACCCCGCCCGGGTCGCCTTCCAGGTAGTCACGCAGCCCATTTTCGCGGGCATGACGGCGGGCATTCACGTCAGGGGCAAGATCGACAGCGACGCGGCGGAGTCCTTGTTGCGTGGCTCGGCGGGGCTGGCCAGCGCTGGGCGCCCGGCGCTGGTGCGTCCCCGCCGGGTGATGGGTCGCGCCCCCGTCTACTGGACGGGTCTCCGCGACGATCCCGCCGCCGAGGGCGTACACTTCTGGGTGGCGGGCGACAACCTCGCCGGTGCGGGCGCCTCGGCGCCGGTTGCGGTGGCCGAGGCGGCGCTCGAGGCCGGCTTGCTCACGGCTATGGAGGCCTGATGTTCCTGGTGCTCGCCCTCGCCCACGTCGCGCCCGCGCTGGCGGCTCCCGACCGTGAGGTGGCGCTCTTCGCGACCACGAGTCCCGTCGACGTCGTGGTCGCCTCGCCCGATGGCTCCTGGGTGGCCTGGACCACCACCGACGGTCAGGTCGTGGCCCTCGACACCACCACGTGGACGGCCTGGCCCGTCACGCTCTCCGCCGGTGTCGCGACCGGTCCGGTGGCGCTGAGCGCCAACGGCGGCGCGCCGCGCCTGGCGGTGGCAACCAGCGACGACGCGGTCGAGGTGTTCACGCTCGACCTCGCGGGCGGCGTGGTTCCCGAGCGGTCGCTGTCCGCCGGGGCCACGATCGACGGGCTCGTGGTCGACGGCGAGAACGTCTACGGCATTGTCCAGAGCAGCGGCAACGACGTCGCGATGTCGTGGTCGCTTTCGACCGGCACCGTCTCGGAGACACAGACCACGCTCGGGGCCTCGGGATTCCGGGCGCTGGGCGTACGTTGGAGCAGCGGCGGGGACGAGGGGACCGAGGGCACCGAAGGCGGCAGCGGGGGCGGCACTGCCTCCTACATCTACATCGTCCACGGGGGCGACAAGGTTTCGCGCATCACGACGTCGGGGCTGTCCACCGTCAGCAACTACGACGACGAGGGCAGCCGGGACCTGGGCGACCTCTGGGTCGACGACGGTTCCCTCGTGTGGTTCTCCGACGAGACGGCCTACACCGCCAGCTTCTGGTACCTCTCGGGCGACGACGCCGAACTCGACTTGCAGTGGGTCACCGACCCCAACATCGGCCCGGTGTACAGCCTGGCGGGCACGACGGCGGGCGCCTACATCGGGGCCGCCGCCGACGACGGTCTGCACTTCTTCAACATCGGCGAGGCCGGGGTTTTCGGCGAGGAACTGAGCTGGGTGGAGGGGGTCGCGGCGCGCGACCTCGCGGCCGGCGAGGGCCACGCTTTCGTTGCGGTCAGCGAGGGCGTGCTGGTGGTCAGCGATCGCCCCTGGGTGGAAATCACCGCGCTCTCGGCGACGTCGGGCCTCCCCGGCGAGGAGATCGAGGTCTCTTTCACGTCCGACACCGATGGCGACTACGCGGCCACGCTGGTCCCCGTCGAGGGTGGCACCGGTGAGGTGGCCGCCGAGGGCAGCGTGAGTGGGGGGACGGCGGCCACGTTCACCTTCACGATTCCCGACGGGACGGACGACGAGACGTACCGGCTGGAACTGGCGGTGGACCCTGCGGATGGCGGCCTACCCGGTCGCGACTCGACGTTCGTGGAGCGCGACGCGCTGCCGCCGGCGGTCGAACTTCCCGACGACGCGGTGATGGCGGGCGACCAGCGCATCGTGATCGGCTTCGAGGGTGTGGGCGAAGAGAACGCCCAGTCCTACGTCGTCTACCTCACCACCGAGCCCTTCGAGGCCGCCGACTACACCACCGGCGGTCCGGCTTACGTCGGCCCCGACGACTGGCTGGCCGAGCGGGGGAGTCCCCTCGAGGATCGCGCCGACGCCCTCACCGGCAACGTGGTGTGCAACCTCGATCCCCTGACCAACGGCACCACGTACTACGTGGCGATCCGCGCTATCGACTCTGCCAACGGCGTTACCCAGGAAGGTCCCATGTCCAACGTCTTCGCGGTGACACCCGGCGAGACCTACGCCCTCTCTGAACTGCTGGGGATCGACGGCTGGTGCGGGCTCCCGCTGGCCCGGGCCGGGTGGGTGCTGGTGGCCGCGGGCGCCGTGGCGGCGCTGCGCCGTCGGCGTGGCCTCGCCTCGCTGGTGCTGCTCGGCCTGGTGCTGCCCGCCGCCGCCGAGGCCAAGCCCCACGAGGACGACCTCACCAGCCGCAACTTCAACTTGGAGCTGCGCTACGGGCCCTTTTTGTCGCAAGACGATTCCATGCTCACCCAGGCCTTCGGCTCCGACGGGAACCGGCTGCTGCGCGGCGACATCGGCTGGGCCAGCAACTACGTCGAGTTGGACCTGGGCTTCGGCCTCTGGGCGGACGACGGCACGCTGGTGTCGATCGAGGGCATCTCCACCGCCGACGCCGACGCCCTCACGGTGGTGCCGGTGTCGTTCGACGTCACCCTCCGGGCCGACGTGTGGAAGGAACAACCGGTGGTACCGTTCGCGCGCGCGGGCGTGGACCTCTGGCTCTGGAACGAGCAGTGGGAGGCGGAGTACGACAGCGGCGGGGGCGACAGCGTGACCGCCGGCACCTTCGGCTACCACTGGGCGGGGGGCCTGTACTTCCTGCTCGACCCCCTGGACCAGGGATCGGCCAGCCGCCTCGAGACCACGGTGAGCGTCAACGACACCTACATCGTGGCCGAGTACCGCCAGAGCTACGCGCTGGGCGATCCCGACAAGGTGATCGACTTCACCTCGACCGAACTCACGTTTGGCTTGAAGTTCGACTACTGAGCATGGCCACGAACACGTGGCGGCTAGTCGTGCAGTACGACGGCAGCGCCTTCTCGGGGTGGCAGCGGCAGGCCGCGCACGTGTCGGTGCAGTCGGTCCTCGAAGACGCGCTGGGCACGATGTTTGGTGTGCCCCGGGTCATTGTCCACGCGAGCGGGCGGACCGACGCGGGCGTCCACGCGCTGGGCCAGGTGGTCAGCTTCCGGACTGACGCCGAGCGCGACCCGCACCACGTCCGCATGGGGCTGAACACCATGCTGCCGGACGACGTGAGCGTCGTGGAAGCCGCCCTCGCCCCTGCCCCCTTCCACGCGCGCTACTCCGCCACCGGCAAGACCTACCGCTACCGGGTGCTGAACCGGCGGGATCGCAGCCCGTTCCTGCACCGCTACACCTTGCACGTGCGCGCGCCGCTGGACTGGGGCGCAGTGGCCGAGGCGATGACCCACCTCGTGGGCACCCACGACTTCAGCACCTTCCGCGGCGCCGGGTGCACCGCGCGGTCGCCCGTGCGCACCGTGGACCGCGCGGACTTGCGGGAAGTGGGCGAGGAGCGCTGGCTGGAGTTCCACGGCAACGGTTTCCTCCGCTACCAGGTCCGGCGAATGGTGGGCACGTTGCTCGACGTCGGCCGCGGTCGGAAGGCGGCCGCGAGCGTGCCCGAGGTCATCTCGAGCCGGGACCCGGCCCGGGCCGGGCGCACCGCACTGGCCTGCGGGCTGTACCTGGTGAGCGTGGACTACCCGCCGGAGACACTAGTTTTCCCCTCAGGGTGAGCACGTCCCGGCGTGGAGGTTCCAGGCGCTGTCGCCCACCGCCTCGGCCCCGGTTCCCTCGCAAGCCCCGGTCACCAGGAGGTCGAGGTCGCCGTCCTGGTCCCAGTCCAGGACCGTCCAGGGAATCCGGGGGACACTGCAGTCGAGCGAGCTGGTGCTGGCGGCGAAGGGCCGCGCGCCGCTGCTGCCATAGCCCGTCGGCAAGAGGAAACTGTAGGCCTCGACAGCGAAACTCTCGCCGTTGCCGAAGTGCAGGTACCAGTGGTTGGCGCCCGCAGCGAGGTCGTCACAGACGTCGGTGACGACCAGGTCCACGAAGCCGTCGCCGTCGACGTCGGCGACGGTGTGGCCGGGCGTGTCGTCGCCGCAGGCCGAGATGTCGGTGGCGCTCGAAAAAGGCGTGGTGGCCGCCGCGCCGTAGGCCTCCGGGAGCGAGAAGTCGGTGGCGGTGTCGGCGAAGCTGGCGCCGTCGGACACGAACAGGAGCCACCGGCTGTCGCCCACGCTGGGGTCGTCGTCGCAGCCCTCCGTGACGACGAGGTCCACCATCCCGTCGCCGGTCAGGTCGGTGATCACGTGGGCGGGGATGCCCTCGCCACACGACGCACTCGCGGCGGAGGCCGTGAACGGCCGGTCGCCCTCGTCGCCGATGCTCGCCGGCAGCGCCCACTCCGCCGCCGCGGCGAAGCCGGCACCGGTGTTGCGGTACCAGGACCAGCGGGTGTCGCCGGTCGTCGTTTCATCGCACGCGGCGGTGACCACTAGGTCCAGGGCCCCGTCGCCGTCGAGGTCGACAAGCTCGAAGGCCGGGATGTCCAGCGCGCAGTTGCCCTTGCCCTGGTTCGCGTCGAAGGCCGGGTATCCCGGCTCCCCGAAGCCGGTCGGCAGGGTCCATGCCAACGGGGCGTCGTCGAAGCCCGTGCTGCCGCCGGCGTGGACCTTCCAGTACGTGGACCCCGCCTCGGCGTCGTCGCAGTCCTCGGTGACGACGATGTCGGGTAGGCCGTCGCCGGTGAGGTCCGTGGTGAAGTGCGCCGGGATGCCGTCGCCGCAAACGGCGGTCGACGTGGCGTTGGCGAAGGGCGCGGCACCGCTGGCGCCGTAG
>CAYHRZ010000307.1:0-6643 GCA_964359125.1 uncultured Klebsiella sp.
GCGGCGCCGAGTTCGAGGACGGGGTCGACAACGACTGCGACGGCGTGGTCGACGAAGGCACCGACGCCTACGACGACGACGGCGATGGCTGGACGGAGGCCGAGGGCGACTGCAACGATAGTCGCGACGACATCTTCCCCGGCGGCACCGAGGAGGCCGACGGATTCGAGCAGGACTGCGACGGCGTGACCGACGAGGGCACCAGCGTGTACGACGACGCCCACGCCGGGGTGAGCGAGGACGACGGCGACTGCGACGACGGCAACGTCGACGTGTACCCGGGCGCGCCCCAGTTGCTCGACGAGGTCGACAACGACTGCGACGGGGACGTGGACGAGGGCACCGTGGCCTACGACGACGACGGCGACGGCTTCTCCGAGAACGGCGGTGACTGCGCCGACAGCGACGAAGCGCGCTACCCCGGGGCGGAGGAACGGCCGAACGGCCTCGATGACGACTGCGACGGGGAGACCGACGAGGGCACGACGCTCGGCGACGACGACGGCGACGGTACCACCGAGGACGAGGGCGACTGCGACGACGCCAACGTGCTCACCTACCCGGGGGCCGCGGAGTTGGAAGACGGCGCCGACAACGACTGCGACGGCACCGTCGACGAGGGCACGAACCTCTACGACGACGACGGCGACGGCTTTTCCGAGGAGGACGGCGACTGCATGGACAGCGACCCGCTGGTGTACCCCGGCGCGGAGGAGCTACCGGACCGGCTCGACGGCGACTGCGACGGTATCGTCGACGAGGGCACCACCTTCTTCGACGACGACGGCGACGGCTTCACGGAAGACGAAGGCGACTGCGACGACGCCGACCGGGAGAGCTACCCCGACGCCACCGAGCAGAACGACAACCGCGACAACGACTGCGACGGCAAGGTTGAGGAGTACCTCGGCTGGGACTGCGGCTGCGAGGGCGCGGTACTGGGCGCCGGGGGGGGTTTGGTTGGGCCCGGGGGGGGGGGGGGGGGGCGGGGGCGCTACCCCCGCCGCCCCAGCGACAACCCCCCCCCGTAGCCGAGGTTCACGCCTGGGCCCGCGAGCCCCACGCCGACGCGACCGAGCACCTCCCCAGACCAGTCGCGGTCGAAGTGGATGGCCGCCCCTCCCTCCGCGAAGGCCCCCGCCCAGAGCGGGGCCTGCACCTCCAGCCCCGCCCCGAGCACCGGTGCCACCGGTCGCGCGCCCGTCCACCGCGTCGAGAACGCCGCGTGCAGCAGGGTGGCGCCGGTCCAGTCGGCGTAGAAGTTGTAGTCGCGGTCGGCCACCACGGCGCCGGCCTCCCCGAGCAGCGACCAGCCGCCGTCGAGCTGGAAGTCGCCGCGGGCGTCGAGGGTGGCGTGCTCGCGCTCGAGCTGGTGCCACCAGCCCAGGCGCGCCGAGAGGCGAAAACGCCGCGCGTCGACGGTGTCGGCCACGCGCACCGGCGCCGGCTCGGCGCTCAGCCGTCGCGACACCGGGTCGAAGTAGGCGCTGCGGAGGCGCCAGCTTGTGACCGCCCGCGCGGGCGCCACCTCGGTGACCTCGGCGGTGGCCGCCTCGAAGGTGGCGGGGATGCCCTCCTCGGTGCGGACGGCCTCGCCCGCCGAGGCTGCCGGGCGGAGCGGGTCCACGGCGCTCACCGAGAGCTGGGGCGCCACGCCCGCCATCACCGCCGGCACCACCTCGGCGAGCGTGAGCATCGCCGCGTCGTGACGGGCACACCAGTCCCCGAGCAGCGCCAGGGCCCGCGGGTCGGCGTCGAGCGTGCTCACGCCGCGCGACAGTTCGCCCACCAGCCACGCCGCGTCGTCGGTGGGGCCCCACTCCGGGCGCACGGTCACCTCCCGCGCCGGGAGCACCGGGACGGTGGCCACGAAGGTACGCAGCCGGCCCGCCTCCACCGCCGTCAACCGGTGCTGGCCCGCCGGTAGATCGAGGGAACGACGCTCCACCGGGAGGCCGTCCACGAACAGCTCCGACTCGCCGTCGACCACCAGCGTGCCGCCGCCGCCCGCGAGCGACTTACGCCGCTCGGTGTCGAGAGCGAGCTGGTCCTCGGGCTCCAGCCCCCGAGGGTCGGGCTCGCCCTTCCACGCCATCGCCGAGGCCTGGCGCAGGGCCAGTTCCCAGCCCGGCTCGCCGAGCCGCCGCAGCGCCACCCCCCTGAGCAGGTACATCCGCACCAGGAGGTGGTTCTCCACCGTGCCCGGCCAGCGCTCGAGCACCGCCGCCGCGGCGTCGAGGTGTTTCAAGGCGGTTCGCCACTTCCGGTCCACCACGGCGTAGTCGGCCTCCTGCACGGCGGCCGCGAAGGCCTCCTCGCCCTCGGCAGCGACAAACGTGTCGCGACTGTGAAGGGCATCGACAACCACCGTCAGCCCCGGGACGACCGTGGCCAGCCACTGCCGCTCCTCCTCGCAGCGGTCCGCCTCCTGGCACAAGAGAAGCGTCACCTCGGCGTCGGGGGCAGCCATCGGGGCAGCCTAGTCCGCCGTCACCCTACTCGTGGTAGCTCGACCACATGCCCACGGTGCCCCCGTCGAGGGTGGCCTGCGTCACGTCGGTCCAGCCGGGTTGCGGGTCGTCGCCGCAGTGGCCCACGATCATGTCGATGATGTACACGTCGGTGCTCAGTTCGCGGTCGCCGCTGCCGTAGTGGTAGTCCACCACGTCCTGGCTGGCGTCGCCCACCACACCGCGTTTCCAGTTGTAGCCCCAGCGGGGATCCTCGAACTGCAGGCGTGCGACGACGGCTTCCAGGAACAGCCAGTTGCCGCCGCTGTCCACGCAGGACTGGTCGATCAGGCCGGGGTTGGCGTCGTTCACCTCGTCCACGATCCACCGGTGGTCGGGCAGCGGGAGCCGGTCCTCGCTGTCGCCGCCGCCGTCGTCGGTGCTCCCCGAGCAGTCTACGCTCACGTCGCCCGCGGTGCTGTCTCCAAACCACCGCACCCCCTCGTGGACCATCTGCCAGTCGGTGGTGTAGGTGCCGCTGGTCGAGGGCGCGGAGAGGATCGCGGTGAAGCTGTGGGTTTCGCCGGGCGGCACCGACTCGCCCTCGGCGAGCCACACGCGGGTGTCGCCGGGGTAGAGGTCGTCCTGGTCGCCCACCGTGCCGAGCTTGTAGCCGGCGTCGCGTGTCCAGGTGGCGGTGCCGGTGTTGCGCGCGGTCACCACCGCGATGTCGCTACCGTCGCAGGCGATGCTCGAAGGGAAGGTGGCCGCCACGATGACGGCGTCGTCCTCCTCGGTGGCGGGGGTATCGTCGACCGGCTCGCCGGTGTCGACCGGCACGGCATCGCCGGAGTCGGTGACCGCTGGCTCGTCGTCGTGGTCGCGAGGGTTCTTGGGCAGGGTGGCCGCCGCGAGGCCGCCGCCGTCGGTGCAGGCGAGGAGCAGGAGCATGTCCCGAGTGGAAGCAACCCGCGTGCCGGGGAAAACTCGGCGTTTGTCCATCGAGTGGGGCGTGGCGCTGAGGCGGGGGTGTCCCAGCGCCGGGCGAGACGCCGCTGCGTCAGCGCCTCCGGGTATGGCCGGTGGCGAGGGCTTGCGGTACCCTGCCGCGCACCCCGGAGCGCCCGTGTTCTTCGCCCTGCTGCTGGCCTGCGAGCCCGACACCGACAAGTCACCCGGTGGTGACGGCACCGGCACCCCGGGCGACACGGGACTCGCCGACGACAGCGGCGCCGACTCGGGGCTGCCCGCGGGCGACGACCTGCTCGTTACGCCGGGCCCCGAGGGCACGGTGTCGTACGAGGCGAACCGGGCCCTGACCTGGTGTCGCGACAACTGGCAGGCCGACGCGCGCCTGGCGGCGCTGATGTACTACGAGACCTTTGGCACCCAGGTGGTGGCGTTCTCGCCCTCGGACCCCGACAACAACTGCCAGTGGAGCGCCTTCCCCGGGGGCGAGCCGAGCACCTACATCGTGCCCAACGCGCAGTACGCACCCGGCTGGACCTACGACACGACCACCGACTACGTCCCCGAGTGGCGGGTGGACGACGTGAACATCATCGCCAGCTACGAGCTCGACACGCCCATCTTCTTCGCGCTCAACCCGGCACAGCACCGCCGGCAGTACGGCTGGGAGGTGGACCTCGAGGGGGTCGCCGACAACGTGCCGGTGATCCTCGCAGGCCAGGGCATCACCGGTCCGGAGTACTTCCTCGTCGATGCGATCACGGGCGAGCGCTACAACCGCGACAGCCCCGACGACACCGGCGACACGGCCGACACCGGCGACACCGGTCCTGCCGGCGAGTTGTCCTATGGCGTGGTGCTCACGACGAGTGACGGCGCCAACGGCATGCTGGTGTACATCGACGCCACCACGGGCGAAGCCGCCGAGGTGATGAGCATCGACCCCGGCGCCCGGGTGCGCGCCGCCGACGGCTACGTGCTGGTACTCAGCCCCGCGCCCACCAACAGCCTGGAAGTGTACGCCACCAGCGACTGGACGACGCCGGTGCTGGCGTGGGACCTCGGCGCCGGGAGCGAACCGTACGACGTCAACTACTGTTCCGGCGACCTCTTCGTGACCCTTGCCGGGCACAACAGCCTGCTGATGGTCGACCCCGACGGCGGCGGCGGGCAGTCGGAGCTCTCGCTCGACGCCTATGCCGACAGCGACGGCAACGCCGACCCCGCCGAGGTGGTGTGCCAGGACGGCCTGCCAACGGTCATCCTCCGCCGGGTCGACAGCACCCTCGGCAAGAGCGCCAGCGGCCTCGTGGTGAAGTTCGAGCACGGGGGCTCGTGGGCGGAGAGCCAGTCCTGGACGGTGGTGGGCAACGGGCACCTCTCCAGCGGCAACGAGGACGAAGACGTGGCCTGGGTGAGCGGCGGCAACCCCGGCGAGGGCGACGGGCGCGTGGACCTGGTGGACCTCAGCAACGAGCAGTCCTGGCTCGGCGTGCTCAGCGAGGCGGGCGTCGGTGGCCTGCCGGTGTACGCCACCGCCTACAACGAGGGGCGGGGACTCCTGGTAGTCGAGGAGTCCACGGGCGCGGCGGTGTCCTGCGTGGACCTGGCGGGCTGGACGACGAGCTTGCTCGCGAGGCCGGGCGGCACCGTGCACCCCGGCGCCATCGGGCAAGAAGGCACGGCCTGGTTGCCCTACGGCGCGGGCTCCGACACGCCCGGCGTCACCGCGTGGAACGCCGACACCTGCACCCAGGGTGCCACCTGGGCCACCCGGCTCCCGGCGACCGGCGTGGCGTTGCTCGAGTAGGGAGGCGCCCCCCACGGCCTACCGCGGCTCGCGACCGCCCCCGGCGGGGATGGACCAGCGAGCGGGGAACGGCTCGGTCAGTACAACTCGCCGGTGAACGCCTCCCACGCCAGCCGCCGGATCTGGTGGTGCCCCTCCTGCGTGGGGTGAGCGCAGTCGTCGCTCATCCAACCGTCGCCGCTGTTCAGGCCGTGCCCCATGAACCACCCGTGGTAGTCGAGCAGCGCCACGCCCTCGTCGGCCGCGGCTTCCGCGATGGCCGCGTTGAAGAGGGCGAGGTTATCCACCGCCACGTCGCCCACGAGCGCCCCGTACGCCTGCAATAGCTCGCACATGCCCTCGTCGTAGCCCGCCGGGATGGTGCCCTCGCCGTCGGTTGGATCCTGGATGTTGAGCACGAAAATGAAGGGGTCGTCGTACTGCCCGCGGAGGATGTCGACCATCTCGGAGAGGTTGCGCGTGTAGGCCTCGGCGACCTCGGCGGTGAGATCGGCGGAGATCATGGTGTAGGGGTCGTCGTTGAAGTCGTTGCCCCCGGCGCTGATCGTGACCACCACCGTGCCGCTGGTGGACGGGAGGTTTGCTGCCTGGAGGTTCTCGAGCACTTCGCGACTCGTGGCCCCGCTGTCGGCGATGTGCTTGGCGCTGGCGCCACCCCGCGTCCAGAGATCGGCGCCGGCGTACTCCGGGTAGGCGCGATCGTCGTTCTGGTAGAGCAACCACGCGTAGCCGGCGTCGTCGTCTGCGTCGTAGCCGGCGGCGATGCTGTCGCCGAGGTTGATGTACAGGCTCACGTCGTCGGTCCAGTGCGGCGTCGTTTCCTCGCCGGAGTCGCCGACGCCGGTCGAGGTGTCGTCCTGACTGGGGGACGTGTCGCCCGCAGCGTCGTCTTCACCGTCGACCGCACTGTCGGCCCCGCTGTCGGCACCGCTGTCAGCAACCGCCCGGTCGGCGGTGTCGGCTGCCGCCTCGGGGGAGGAGGCTCCGCAGCCCAGGGCGAGGAATAGCGACATGGGATCACCGAGAAACCTCGGCTAATAATGCGGTTAGCCCCGGGAGAGCAATGCGCGCCAGTCGTGTACTCTCTCTCGGCCTCCTCGCCGCCTGCGCGCCCCCGGGCGCGGAGGACCCCCTGCAGCAGGCGCTCGACAACATCGTCCGCGACGACCCCAGCGTGCCGGGGGTTCTGCTGGTGGTCAGGGGGGAGGAAGTCGACTTCTCAGGTTCAGCCGGGTACTTCTCGTTCGACGAGGATCGACCCCTGGCCTCGGACGACCTCTTCCGGGCGGCCACGTTGAACCAGGCCGAGCCGAGCGACGGCGACGTGGTGACCAACGCCGTGCTGGAGCACGCCTGGTGAGCGGAGAGACGGGCGAGTCCCGCCGCCCGCCCGGCCTCCGCCGCGGAGCACCGG
>CAYHRZ010000308.1:0-6623 GCA_964359125.1 uncultured Klebsiella sp.
TGCGGACCTTCTCGACCATCCAACGCACCTCGGCGTCGCCGTCGGCCGGCGCGATAGCGAGGAGCACGAGCAACCCGGGGCCCACCGCCGCCACCGTGTTGCCGTCGACCTGCACCGCGGCGCGCCGCACCCGCTGCACCACTGCCCTCATCTACGAGGCGCCGCAGCTCAACACCGAGCCGTTGTCGGAGCAGGTGACGGTGCCCCCGCGCTCGATCTGCACCACCCCCTGCAACTTGTCGACCTTGACCCGGCACGTGACCGTGCCGGTGAAGCTCATGGTGGTGGAGCCGACGAACTCGGTGGTCTGCCCGTCGCCACACTGCACCCGGCCCTCCTTGCCGGGCACCGAGAAGCGCACGGTGTAGGGGCCGTCGGTGGGCGCGGGCGCGGGCGCGGGCGCCGGGGTGCTGGCCTTGGTCGTGGTCGTGGTTGCGGGCTTGGGGGACGAGGAGGACGCGCTCGAAGTGGACTTCGTGGAGGACGACGCGCCACTCGACGACCCGCCGCCCGACGTGGACTTAGTGGAGGACGACGCGCCACTCGACGACCCGCCGCTCGACGTGGACTTGCTCGACGACGAGCCACCGGACGTACTGGTCGCCGCGCCGCCGCTGCCCGTGCTCTTGCTGGACGACGAAGTCCCGGAGGATCCCGCAGCCGGCGGGGTCGTGGCCGTACCGGGGGACGAGGTGCTGCCCGACGACGACGAGCCCGCCGCCCCCTCGGCCCCGCCCGGGGTTTCATTCGCCGCCGTGCCGGGCGCGGGCACCACCTCGGTCGCCGCGGTGGCGTCGTCGCGGGTGAACAACCAGGCGCCACCGCCGGCCAGCAGCACGCCGCCGCACACCAGGACCAGGACCACGCCCACGCCCACGCCGATCGCCAGCCCCTTGCCGCTCGACTTGGGCGGCGGCTCCGCGAAGGGATCGTCGAGTTCCACCGAGGTGACCCGGGGGCGCTGGGCCGCGGCCCCGTTGCCCCCCGCGCCGCCGTACGCCGCGCCCGCGGAGACGTGCCGCACCGGCTGGGGTGCGGGCACGGTGGACGGGGGACGCAGCGGCGAGGGGCCCGGCGAGCCGCCGGTGCCGGAGCTGAACGGCGGGGCGGCCGGTACCGGGTCGTCGGCCGGGGGCACCTCGGCCGGCCTCGGCAACGACGGCGGAGGAGGGGGGGCGGCGCGCCCGTAGCTGGGCGGCGCGTCGGCCATGCCGCCGGAACGGGGGAGGGCGTGGAGCGTGTTGGAGGGCTCCGGCCGCGGCGGGGCGACGCTCCGGAGCGGGCGGGCCGCCGGGAGGTCCTCGCCGGCGTCGCTGGCCCCCATCGGGGAAGGGGCGTCGAAGGGACCGTCGTCGTCTTCCTCGGCCAGCATCTGGGCGATCTTCTCGCGGCTCCAGAACGAGGTGCTCTCGCCCTTGCTCGACGGCGCCTGCCGGACCGCCCCGCGTGCCATCGGCGCGCTGAGGCTGGTGGGCCCACCCAGGATCTCCACGTCGACCGGCATGGCCCGGAGCGGGGTGGCCCCGGTGGTGGCCGTCGGCACCGCCGTCGCGACCGCCCACTCGGGGAGCCCGTCGCCCGGCAGCTCGTCGGCCACGGAGCCGAGCACGTTGGCGGCGTCGAGGGCCACGGGGCGCTCCTCGACGTGCCAGGCGAGGATCTTGCAGAGGAAGGTACGGACTTCCTGGAGCCAGCGCTTGCCCTGGACCTCGCGGAAGTCGAAGCCCATCACCCGGTCGATCACCGCGTCGTCGTGGCCGTCGGCGTCGGACGGCATCGCGCCGAGCGCCGTGGGCGACAAGGCCGCGTGCAGCACCAGCCCCAGCCCGTAGATGTCGACCGAGGCCGCGTTGACCACGCCCTCCGGGGCACAGGAGCGGGCCCGGGGCACCCCGAAACCCTCGACGCTGACGTTGCCGTTGGTGGCCACCCGCACCACCCGGGGGGACAGGTCGCCGTGGAAGGCTCCGTCTTCCTCGGCGATGCACAGGATGTCGGCCAGGGCCGCACCGAGCTCCAGCGCCGCCCGCAGCGGGGGGCGTTGTTCGCCCAGCAACTCTTCCAGCGTGCGCCCCGCAGCGCTCCCCTCCGCCGCCAACACCTGCCCCAGCTCACCGGCCTCGCGGGTGTAGTGGTACGCGTTCACGGCGCGGAACTATCCCGGCTCGCGGTCCAGAGCCTCCCGGAGCAGCGACTGCGCTCGGCGGGGATCGGCCCGGCGACCGGTGGCGGCCATCAGCCGACCCATGAAGAAGCCGAAAAGCGCGCTCTCCCCGGCCCGGTAGCGGGCACGCTCGCCGGGGTGCGCGGCGAGCACGCTGGCCACGGCGGCGGCGAGGGCGTCGCCGTCGTCGACCTGCTCTACGCCCAGTCGCGACACGATCGTGGCCGCATCGCCGCCCTCCGCGTGGACCACGTCGAGCACGCGCCGCGCCCCGTCGCGGTTGATGCTCCCGTCGTCGACCAGGCGTTGCACGGCGGCCAACGTGGCACCGTCGATCATCCCCGCGTCGTCGCGGCGCAGGACCTCGCTGCTCACCAGGTTGGCCATGGCGGCCGCCCCGCCGCCGGCCGCCACCGCCGCCTCGAAGATGGCCGCCGCGTCGGGTCGCGAGAGCAGCACGCCGGCCTCGTACCGCCCCAGGCCGTGGCGCTCGGCGAAGCCCAGGAGCCGCGCCTCGTCGGCCAGCGCCAGGTGGAGATCAAGCGGGATCCCCGGCAGTTCGCGACGCTCGCGTTCCACCTCCGCCGGCGACAGGACCAGCGGCAAGAGGTCCGGCTCCGGGAAGTAGCGGTAGTCGGCGCCCGACTCCTTCACCCGCAACAGGACCGTCTTGTTGCCCACCCAGTTCCGCGTTTCCATGCCCACGCGGCCGCCAGCGCGCAGCACCGCCGCCTGTCGCTCGACCTCGTGGCGAATGGCCCGCGCCACGAAGCGGAAGCTGTTGACGTTCTTCACCTCCACCCGGGTGCCCCAGGGCTCGCCGGGGCGGTGAACCGACACGTTGGCGTCGCAACGGAAGTGGCCGCTCTCCATGTCGCCGGTGCACACGCCGCTCTCCACCAGCACCCGGTGCAGGGTCCGCAGGTAGGCCTCGGCCTGCTCCGGCGTGCGTAGCTGCGGTTCGCCCACGATCTCCACCAGCGGCACGCCCGCGCGGTTGTAGTCGACCACGCTGCCCTCCGGGGCGTGGGTCATCTTCCCGGCGTCTTCTTCGAGGTGGATCCGCGTGAGATCGAAACGATCCCCCAGGGCGTGCACCGCGCCGCCGGTGGCCAGCGGGCGGTCGAACTGCGACACCTGGTAGCCCTTGGGCAGGTCCGGGTAGAAGTAGTGTTTGCGCGCGAAGGTGCTCTGCTCGTGGAGGGTGCAACCCAGGGCCAGCGCGATGCGAACGCCCAGGCGCACCGCGCGGTCGTTGAGCGTGGGCAGGGTGCCGGGGTGGCCCAGGCACACCGGGCACACGGCGGTGTTGGGCGGCGCGCTGGCCAGGACGGGGCAGCCGCAGAACATCTTGCTCTCGGTGCGGAGTTGCGCGTGGCACTCCAGGCCGATGATTGCCTCGTAACCGTCGACCAGCATCCTGCGGTGTGTATCCACGCGGTCGGCGCGGCGCGGCCCGGTCCTGGATAACGCCCTCGCCCGGAGACTCCATGGCCACCGTGCAAGCCGCCCGCGGCACCCGCGACCTGTTGCCCGCCCAGATGCACGCGCGGCTGTTCGTGATCGGCGTGATCCGCGAGGTGTTCGCTCGCTTCGGCTTCGAGCCTCTGGAAACGCCCGCCTTCGAGCGCATCGAGACGCTGATGGGCAAGTACGGCGACGAGGGCGAGAAGTTGGTGTTTCGCATCCTCGAGCGGGGCGAGGGCGGCCGCGAGGGGAAGGCGGACCTGGCCCTGCGCTACGACCTCACCGTGCCGCTGGCCCGGGTGATCGCCCAGAATCCCGCGCTACCCCTGCCCTTCAAGCGCTACCAGGTGCAGCCGGTGTGGCGGGCGGACCGCCCGCAGAAGGGACGCTTCCGGGAGTTCTACCAGTGCGACGCCGACGTGGTGGGCTGCACCACGGGCCTGGCCGACGCCGAGTGCGTGGCGGTGGCGCACGAGGCCCTGTCGCGACTTGGGTTTGCGGACTTCGAGGTGCGGGTCAACCACCGGCAACTGCTGCGGGCAACGTGCGCGGCGGTCGGCGCGGCGGACCGGGAGGGCGAGGTGCTGGTCGCCATCGACAAGCTCGACAAGGTCGGCCGCGAGGGGGTGACGAAGGAGCTGCTGGAACGGGGCTTCTCGGCCGATGTCGTCGAGCGCCTGTGGACGGTGCTGGCCCAGCCCGGCAACCTCGACGCGGTGGAGGCCGCGATCGGCGAGGCGGCGGCGGTCCCCGCGACCGAACTCCGCACGCTCCTGGCCCAGGTGGGCGCGCTGGTGGGTGATGGGCACCGCGTGGTGTTCGACGCCACCCTGGCCCGCGGGCTCGGCTACTACACGGGCCCGGTGTTCGAGGCAGTGATCCTCGGCGGCGGCGTGGGGTCGGTGTCGGGCGGCGGTCGTTACGACGGGCTGGTGGGCATGTTCTCCGGCCGGCAGGTGCCCGCCGTGGGGGTGTCGCTGGGGCTGGAGCGCCTCCTGGTGGTGATGGAAGAACGGGGGATGTTGCCCGGCACGGGCACGCGGACGCAGGTGCTGGTGACCCGCTTCTCGGCCAGCACCGACCCCGACTCGCTCCGGGCCACGGCCGCCCTGCGCGCGGCGGGCATCGACACCGAGACCTGGCTCGGCGAGGCCGGGTCGCTGGGCAAGCAGTTCAAGTACGCCGCCGCCCGGGGCATCCCGCTGGCGGTGGTCCTCGGCCCCGACGAGGTGGCCGCCGGGGAGGCGGCGATCAAGGACTTGCGAAGCGGGGAGCAGCGCAAGGTGCCCCTGGTGCGCCTGGCCGACGAGGTGCGCACCACGCTGGACAGCCCCCGTGAGTAGGGTGTTCCGCGACGACGTGCTCGCCGGGCAGGTGGCGCTGGTCACCGGTGGTGGCACCGGCATCGGCGCGGCCACCGCCCGCTTGCTGGGGCAGATGGGCGCCACGGTGGTGATCGCCTCGCGAAAGGCCTCGAACGTGGGGCCCGCCGCCGAGGGACTGTCGCGCCAGGTGGGGCGCCCGGTCACCGGCCTGGTGTGCGACATCCGCGACCGCGAGGCCGTGGCGGCGTGTGTCAAGAACACGCTGGACCTCCACGGCCGGGTAGACATCCTGGTCAACAACGGCGGCGGGCAGTTCTTGTCGCCCGCCGAGGCGATCACGCCGCGGGGCTGGGACGCGGTGGTGGCCACCAACCTCACCGGCCAGTGGAACATGACCCAGGCCGTGGCCAGCGCCTGGATGCTCGACCACGGCGGCACCATCGTCAACATCACCATGCTCACCGCCCGCGGCTTTCCCGGGATGGCCCACTCGGTGGCGGCGCGGTCCGGGGTGCAGGCGCTGTCGCGAACGCTGGCGGTGGAGTGGGCCAGCCGGGGCGTGAGAGTCAACAGCATCGAGCCGGGGCTGGTGGTGAGCTCCGGTTTCCGCCGCTACCCCGAGGGGGCCTTCGACCTCCAGGACCTGCAGCGACGGGTGCCCATGAAGCGGCTGGGCACCGTCGACGACATCGCCGGCACCGTCGCCTTCCTGGTGTCGCCGGCGGGGGCGTACATCACCGGCCAGGCGATCGTGGTCGACGGCGGCCACTCGCTGTGGGGCGACAACTGGATCGTGCCGGATCCGGAGCCGCTGCCCGAGGTGACGATTCCCCGGGAAGAGTGGGAGGAGTAGGGGGGCGGGGGCAAGCGGTCAGCCGGAGGGGTCGTCCACGCCCCAGAGGTCCCACAGGCTCGGCTCGGGCAGGCAGCCGTCGCACACGGGCGAGGTCCACACGTCGAGCTGGCCGCCCTCGCGCACGAGGAACAGGGCCTCGTCGTACCGCAGCACCTGCTCCAGCGGGCCCTCGATGTCGAAGTCCTGCTGGTACCAGGCGCCGGGGCAGGACGGCTCCGCCGGCCAGTCGTAGCGGCAGTAGTCGGTGCCGAAGCAGACCAGCTCGCCATCGAGGGTGATGGCGCAGGTGCCCTGGTCGGTCAGGGAGGTATCGGCCACGAAGCGCGCCTGGAGGCCACCCGGTACCTCGGCCGACAGCGGGTAGTCCGCCGACCAACCCGTGCAGCGGACTTCGCCGTCGGCACCGACTCCGCACAGCCCTCCGCCTATGGCAACATCGACGAAGGTTCCCGCTCCGAGCGGTTGCTCGCAGCTCCGCCCGTGCGCCACGTCGGCGAGTGGCTCGCGAGCATCGCAGGTCAGGTTTCCCCTTGTATCGAGTACGCAGGTGTCACAAATCGTACGACCCTGCAGGCGGGCCAGCGAGCGGGCGTGCAGCAGCGCCGTCATCGACCACGCCGTGGGGTCGAGCGCCGGGTAGGCGCTGCCGCCGAGGCCCAGCACGCCGGGGCCGGCCGGGTCAGCGCCGCCGCAGCAGGTGCCCCAGCAGGAACGACCAGTGTCGCGGACCATGCAGTCGTCGCAGTCGCAAGCCTGGCGGTCGCCGCAGGCCACCGGGTCGCTACTTCTTCTGGAGTTGCACGACGCCCGC
>CAYHRZ010000309.1:0-6605 GCA_964359125.1 uncultured Klebsiella sp.
CGATGTCGAGGCTGGACATGATCTTCAGACGCGAGGTGATCGCGTGTTTGAGCCGCAAGGGCGGCTTCATGACCTCGTAGAGGATGCCGTCGATGCGGTAGCGGATGCGGAGCTGCTTCTCGTAGGGCTCGATGTGGATGTCGCTGGCGCCCTTGCGGATGGCGTCGAGCAAGACGAGGTTCACCAGCTTGACCACGGGCGCGTCGCCGGCGGACTTCTCGAGGTCGAGGACGTTGATGTCTTCGTCGACGTCGGAGGAGAGTTCGAGGTCCTCCTCGCCGCTGTTGAAGTCGATCATCACGTCTTCGAAAGTGACGTTACTCGTGTAGTATTTCTCGATCGCCTCGGCGATCTGTCCTTCGGAGGCCACCACCACGTCGATGTTGAAGTTGGTGATGAACTTGATGTCGTCGACCGCGTAGATGTTGGACGGGTCCGCCATCGCGACGATCAGCGTGTTCCCCGACTTGTTGATCGGGATCACCTGGTGCCGGACCACCACCTCCTTGGGGATGAGCTTGAGCACCTCGGGGTCGATCTCGAAGTCGCTGAGGTTGATGCTCGGGACCCCGTACTGCTTCGACAAGAACGCGGTGAGCTCGTTCTCCTCGATGTAGCCGAGCTTGGTGAGCTGGTGCCCCAGGCGGGTGGAGCCGCCGGTGGCGCGGCTGGTTTCCATCGCCTTCTGCAACTGCAGGGGAGAGATGAGCTTCTCGCGGACGAGGAGCTCGCCCAACCGGGCTCCCGTTGCAGCGCCACCACCGGTGGACTTCCGTTCGTCGGCCATGCGTGTACCTCGCGAGCGCGGAGCTTAGCGCAAGGCGAGCCGCAGCGGCGAACCGTTCACCCAGCGCTGCGGACGGGCACCTGCCACCAGAGCACCATGAACGTGACGATCATCGCCACCAGGAGCCCGAAGACCAGCAACAGCCGGGCCCGCCCGGGCGTGGGCGCGGGCTGAGGCGGCACGCCCGCGGGGAAGATCAAGGCCGACGCCGGCGGAGAGCGCAGGCAGGCGGCGTAGACCACGAGGCGCGCGTTGGTGTCGGCGGCCGGTTCCAGGAGCGAGTAGGCCACGCGCACCGACGGGTCCGGCGGCGTCCAGTCGAAGAACAGGTCCACGAGGTACCCCAGGCGCGTGCGCTGCGGCAGTTCCGCGACGCCCAGCGGCGTCGGCGCCAGGGGCCCCCAGGGCAACATCCCGCCCTCGGGCAGGGCAGCGTGGACGTGCCCATAGAGCGCCTGTCCCACCTGCGCCGCGAGCGCTTCTTCCAGGCGAAACGACGTTGCTCGCTGGGCTAGTTCCACCCGGAACGACGCCATCCAGCCCAGGGCCTCCTCGTCGCGCCCGAAGACGCCCCGCAGTACCGACCAGGTGTGCCCGGCCTGCGCGTTCCAGAGCTGGGTGAAGGGCCCCTCGCCGCCCTGCTCTCGGAGCGCCCGGAGCAGGCGGAACTCCGCGAGGTCGAGGGTGGCGGGCGTCGTCATGGTCACGAGATTGTGGCACGATAGACACGTGACGATGTTGCTGCTGGCCGCTTGTGGTACCTGGGAGCGCCTGCCCGACGTCGACTTCGTGCCCGCGCCGGGTACGGTCGACTACCCCTCGGCCGACGAGGTCGTGGGGCCGCCCAGCGAGACGGGCGAGACGCACGGGGTGACGGTGGAGATGCCCCCGCAGGAGGTAGTGCGCTTCGTGGCCCTCGGCGATGCAGGCACCGCCTACACCGCGCAGTTCATGGTGGCCGACGCCATCCGGGAGGTGTGCACGGAGCGCGGCTGCGACTTCGCCGTGTACATGGGCGACAACTTCTACAACACCGGCGTGGAGGGGGTGGACGACCGGCAGTTCTACGACAAGTTCGAGTACCCCTACGAGGGCATCACCTTCCCGTTCTGGACGGCGCTGGGCAACCACGACTACGGCGGCGGCGGGGCGGGGTACGAGTTCTGGAAGGGGCAAGTGTACGTCGACTACGCACTCACCTCGGAGATCTTCCGCTTCCCCGACCTGTTCTACACCGTCGATTACGGCACGGTCGACCTCTTCGCCCTCGACACCAACGCCATGATGTGGGGTTTCTTCGAGGGACAGCAGTCCTGGCTGGCGGGGGCGCTCGCCGCCAGCGACGCCCCGTGGACGGTCGCCTTCGGCCACCACCCGGTCCTGTCGAACGGCCCCCACGGCAACGCCGGGGTGTACGACGGCTACACCTCGCCGCAGCCGATCTGGGACGGCGCGTACGTCAAGGAGTTCATGGACGAGTCGGTGTGCGGCAAGGTCGACGTGTACCTGTGCGGCCACGACCACAGCCGGCAGTGGCTGGAAGACACCTGCGCGGGCACGGAGCTCGTCGTCAGCGGCGCCGGTGGCAAGGTGTCGTACCTCGACGGCGACAACCCCACGTGGTTCGAGATGGACACCGAGGGCTTCATGTGGGTGGAGATCCAGGGCAACACGTTCCGCGGCGTGTTCTATGACCAGTTCGGCACGCTGGAGTACGAACGGAGCTACACCAAGGAGTAGGGCGCCGGCGAACCTAGGGACCAACTCCGTCGGGCCCGGTGAACTCGTCGTCCGGGGCACAGCACTCCAGGACCAGCGGGCTCCCCTCCGCATCGTGGGACTGGCCGTTCACCCCGTTCCAGCGCACGCCGGGAGCGTTGCCGACTTCGCGGCCCTGGCACTTGCCCTCGTAGGCGAGCGTGTAGCTCAGCACGGCGACGTCGTACTCGGCGGAGTCGCTGCTGGACCGGGGGTCCCGGGCGGCGTCGAGTGACACCTGCCAGACGAGGGTGCCGCTCCCGTCGCCGTTGTCGACGGTGCGCACCGGCTCGGGCGACACGGCGGAGGGTGTCCAGCCGGGGGGGAGCGTTTCCGTCACGTAGGCGGTGCCCGCCTCGCGGCCGATGTTGGTCACCCGCACGCCCACCGTGGCCGACCGGGTTTCCGACACGTCGAACCAGTTCATCTCCCGGCCCACGATGAACACCACGTCGGAATCCACGTAGTCCCACACGTTGTGTTGGGTGCGCGCCAGGCCGTCGCCCTCGTAGTCAGTGTGGTCCTCGCGCACGTCGCCGTCGGCGTCGGTGCGGTCGTTGGCGTACGCGAACAGGCGGTCGGGCGCCCGGGCCCCGTCGTAGTCGTAGTCGCCACCCATCGTGGTGAGCTGGTCTTCCTCGATGCACCACCAGGTGTCGACGGCGGTGCCGTACACGCCGTAGGGCAAGGGCAAGAAGTCCGACGGGGGAATCTCCTGGCTCCCCGGCACACCCGCGAGGGCGTCCTGGGAGTTCTCGCTGGTGAAGATGTACCAGTCCTCGAAGCACACCGGGTAGGGGCCGGTGTTGGTGATCTTCAGGTAGTACATGCCGAAGCTGATCGTGGCGAAGCCGCGGTCGGTGGCCTCGGCCAGCTCGATGCAGGCGGTGGGCTCGCAGGCGTCGTACTCCGCCTCCGGGGCGGAGTCGGTGTCGGCGCTGGATCCGGCGCCGTCGCCCGCAGTGTCGCTGGGGCCGGCCCACTCCGGCCAGGCCTCGTCGTCCTTGCTCTCCTCGGCGGTGCCGGGGCAGGCGACGAGGAGGAGGAGGTGCGTCACCGCAGGATTGTGGCACGGGCCGGGGCGGGGCGCTACCTCCAGGAAGAACGTGGCAGCGCCATTCATGGCTTGGGGGGTTGATCTCGGGCGGCCCCCTCCCGGCCTTCGGCCACCCTCCCCCGCAAGCGGGGGAGGGCTTGGAGGGGAAGCGTCTTTCCGCTCGGCGACCTACTCCCCGCTCCCGAGGATCAGCCAGGCGCCGCCGTAGCCCGAGCCGGAGACGGCCACGTCGAAGCCGGTGCCCGCCACGAGCAGGTCGTCGAAGCCGTCGGCGTCGGTGTCGCCGGCGAACACCAGCGCACCGCCTACGAGGTCGGAGGCGATGACCCCGGTGAGGGTGAAGTCGGCGGTATCCAGCGCGTAGGTGCCACTGGGGACGGGGGTGTACCAGAGGAAGGCCGCGCCGCTGTTGGCGGCGGGGCTGTCGTAGCCCGAGGCGCCCACCGCGAGGTCGGGGGTGCCGTTGCCGTCGAAGTCGCCCCCGCCGGCCACTGATCGGCCGAAGAGTTGGTTGTCGTTGTTGCCCTGGAGCGTGACCGTCGCGTCGTCGACGTCCATCGACGACGACAGCGGCGACGCGAACACGAAGGCGCGACCTGCGTCGGTGTACGTGTCGCTCTCGTCGCTCGCGCTGTCCTGGTGGGCGCCCACCAGCAGGTCGTTGTCGCCGTCGTCGTCGAAGTCGCCCGCGGTGTCGACCGAACGACACAGTTCGGCGTCGGAGATACCCGAGCCGAGGATCACCACGTCGGCCGCCGCGGCGACGTCGCCACCTGCGATTGCCCCGTCGCCATACACGACGTAGGCCACGCCGTCGCCGCTGCCGACTCCGGGCGCCTTGTAGGCGCAGAGCACCGACTCGGCGAGTCCGTCGCCGCTCATGTCGGGCACCAGCGCCAGCACCTGCCCCAGCTGGGCGCCCGCCGTGGTGGCGTAGAAGAAGGCGTCGGCGCTGGTGATCAGCTCCGTCCCCGTACTTCCGCCGAGGAACAGGCCCGCCGCCCCGGAGAGCGCCGCCCCGCTGTAGTCGTAGCCGTAGGCGCCCACGAGCACGTCTTCCACGCCGTCGCCATCCACGTCGTAGCCGCCGTCGACGTCGTAGCCCACGTAGTCGCTGCTGGCGGTGCCCTGCACCAGGAGCGCCACCGAGGTGGACCCACGGGTGAGCGCGCCGGAGGGCGACGACAACACCAGCGCCTCGCCCGCGGCGCCGTAGGAGGTGCCGTTGTTGACGCGGGTGTTGTAGGCACCCACGATCACGTCGGCACCGCCGTCGTCGTCGAAGTCGCCGGCCCCGGAGAGCTGGTAGCCCATGTAGTCGACCGACGACAGCCGGAGCACGCCACTGACGGTGGCGATGGTGGTGACGGTCGCGGTGAGTTGGGTGTTGCCGGAGGCGTCGGCGCCCGACAGGAACCACGCCGAGCCACTGTTGGTGCCGTAGCTGCTGTCGTAGAGGTACGCGCCGACGCCCACGTCGGCGTAGCCGTCGCCATCGAGGTCGCCCACCCCGGCCACGTCGCTGCCGACGCCGTCGCTGGCGGTGAGACCGTACCAGAGCGCCGCGTCGAGATCCGAGATCTCGCCGGAGCCGTACTTGAAGCAGTCGGTGTCGAGGTCGCCGCCGTCGCAGTCGCTGTCGGTGCCGTCGTCGCACACCTCGTCGGCCCCGGTGTAGATGTCGGCGTCGACGGTGTTGCAGTCGGTGCTGCTCGCCACGTAGCCGCTGGGCTGGTCGCAACTGAGCGTGGTACTGCTGCTGTTGCCGTCGCCGTCGCCGTCCGCGTCGCTGTACCACGTGAGCTGGTCGCTGACACTCGGGTCGGCGTCGTCGCTCAGCCCGTCGCAGTCCTCGTCGGCGTCGGCGGCGTCGCACACCTCGGTGCCGTCGGGGTTGGTGGTGCTCACTGCGTCGTCGCAGTCGTCGCTGTCGGAAACGTAGCCGCCCGGCTGGTCGCAGGCGCTCTGGCCCACGCCCGGGTCGCCGAAGCTGTCGCTGTCCACATCGGCGTACCAGTCGGACTGCCCAGTGGCCGAGCTGTCGTCGTCGTCCGCGAGCCCGTCGCAGTCCTCGTCGACGTCATCACCGTCGCACACCTCCTGCGCGCCCGGGTACACGTCGTTTTCGCGGGGGTCGCAGTCGGTGTTGTCGGCGAGGTACTCGTCGGGCGCGTCGCAAGCGCTCACGCTGTCGAAGGGATCCCCGTACCCGTCGGCGTCGCCGTCGTTGTACCAGTCGGTCTGCCCCGTGGCCGAGTCGTCGGCGTCGTCGCTCAGCCCGTCGCAGTCCTCGTCGATGTCGTCGCTGTCACACACCTCGCTGCCGACCGGGTTGACGTGATCCCGGCTGTCGTCGCAGTCGCTGCTGTCGGAAACGTAGCCGGGAGGCTGGTCACAGTACGCGACGGTGCTGGCGAGCTCGCCGTAGCTGTCGCCGTCGGCGTCGAGGTACCAGTCGGACTGGCCGGTGGCGGAGTCGTCGGCGTCGTCCGCCACGCCGTCGCAGTCCTCGTCCGTGTCGAGACTGTCGCACAACTCGGTGGCGCCGGGGTTGGTGCCCACCGCCGCGTCGTCGCAGTCGCTGCTGTCGGAAACGTAGCCGCTAGGCTGGTCGCAGTCGATGTCGGAAATCGAAGCGTTGCCGTAGTTGTCGGCGTCGGCGTCGATGAACCACGTGAGCACGTCGGCGGCGCTGTCTTCGTCGACCTCGCCGTCGCAGTTGTCGTCGTCGCCGTCGCAGAACTCGGTGGCGCCAGGGTACTCCGCGCCGTCGCCGTCGTCGCAGTCGCTGCTGTCGGAGACGTAGCCGCTGGGTTGCGTGCAGGCGGCCTGGCCAATCCCGGGGTCGCCGTAGGTGTCGCCGTCGTCGTCGGCGAACCAGGTGGCGGCGTCGACCGCCGTCGACTCGTCGGCCTCGCCGTCGCAGTAGTCGTCGAAGCCGTTGCAGCACTCGGTGCCCCGGGGCCACAAGGAGGCGTAGGGGTCGTCGCAGTCGCTGGAGTC
>CAYHRZ010000310.1:0-6596 GCA_964359125.1 uncultured Klebsiella sp.
GTGGGCGGCGCCCTCGGGCCACGGGTACACCCCCATGTGCGAGTGCATGTCGATGAAGCCGGGAGTGACGTAGCCCCCGCGCGCGTCGACCACCTCCACCCCGTCGGGAACCGCGCCGCCCAGTTGCGCGATCTTGCCCTCCCGGACGAGCAGCGTGGTGTCGGCGAGCGGCAGGCCGCTGACGGTGATCAGCGTCGCGTGGACGAGGGCGAAGGTGGCGCCAGGCATGGCGGCGGAGGGTAGCACGCGGCCGGGTGCGATAGTCGCCGCTGTGCTCCTCGACACCGCCTACCGATGGCTGCGGCCGCTCCTGTTCCGCCTGGACCCGGAGACGGCACACCACCTGGTGTTCTCCGGGCTAGGCCTGGTGCCGCTCCTCGCCGGGGACCAGCGACCGGACCCGGTGCTCGCCACGACGGTGGCCGGGCAGCCTTGGGCGGGCCCGGTGGGGCTGGCGGCGGGCCTCGACAAGGACGGCGTGGGCCTGCGGGCGTGGGCGGCCCTCGGCTTCGGCGCGATCGAGGTGGGCACGGTCACCGCGCAGGGGCAGGAGGGCAACCCGCGGCCACGGCTGTTCCGGCTGGTGCCGGAGCGCGGGTTGGTGAACCGCATGGGCTTCAACAACCACGGCAGCACCGCGCTCGCCGCCACGCTGTCGCGCCTGAGGGAATCGGGCGGCTGGCCAAGGGTCCCGGTGGGCGCGAACCTGGGCAAGTCGAAGACCACGCCCAACGACAAGGCCATCGGCGACTACCTCGACAGCGTGGGTGTGCTGCGCGGGAAGGTCGACTACTTCGTGGTGAACGTGTCGTCGCCCAACACGCCGGGGCTGCGCGCCCTCCAGGACCGCGCCCCGCTGGCGGCGCTGCTCGACGCCGTGGTTCCCGCGGCTGGGCGGACGCCGGTCTTCCTGAAGATCGCGCCCGACCTCGAAGACGATGCCCTCGCGGAATCGGTGGAGGTGGCGGTCCAGGCTGGCTGCGCGGCCGTCGTGGCCACGAACACGACCACCACCCGCCCCGGCGAGACGTCGCGACTGGACCAGTACGGTGGCCTCTCGGGGCGACCGTTGTTCCCCCTTGCACGCCAGAAGATCGCCGTGGCGCTCTCCGCTGCCGCCGGGCGGCTGCCGGTCGTGGGCGTGGGCGGCGTTTTCACGGCCGACGACGTGCTCGAGTACCTCCGGCTGGGCTGCGCCGCCGTCCAAGTGTACACCGCGCTCGTCTACGAGGGGCCGGGGCTCGTGTCGCGGCTGCACCGGGAGTTGGCGCAGCGGGCGAAGGCCGCCGGTTCGCTGGCCGCCCTTGTCGCCCAGGCGCCTACACGTCCCGGTACTTGATCCCGTGTTTTTTCAATAGCCGGGTGATCGACTTGCGATCCATGTCGGCCGCGCGGGCGGCCTTGGAGACGTTCCCGTCGTGCTTCTCGATCAACTCCACCAGGTAGGCTCGCTCGAAGGCCTCGATGAGCAACTCCTTCGCGTCCTTGAAGGGCACGTCGGCGTTGGCCTCGACCCGCACCCCGGCCGGCGTGACCGCTGACCCCGGGAGCACCGCCCCAGCGGCGCGCAACGAGGCGGGGAGCGCCGCCATGGTGATCTGCGGGCCGTCGCAGAAGGGGATCGCTCGCTCGACGACGTTGTTCAGTTCGCGCACGTTCCCAGGCCAATGGTAGGCCTCGAAGAGGGCCCGCACGTCGGGGTCGATGCCGCGCACCGTGCGGTTGTGCTCGCTACGGTGGAGCAGGTGGTCCACGAGGAGGGACAGGTCCTCGCGGCGCTCGCGGACGGCGGGGAGGCGAACCTCGACCACCGCCAGCCGGTAGTACAGGTCCTCGCGAAAGCGGCCCTGGGCCACTTCCTCGCGGAGGTCCCGGTTGGTGGCCGCCACCACGCGCACGTCGACGGGCTTGGCGCGAGTGGAGCCGACGCGTCGGACCTCGCGCTGTTCCAGGACCCGGAGCAAGCGAGGTTGCAACTCCAGCGGCAACTCGCCGATCTCGTCGATGAAGATCGTGCCGCCGTGCGCGGCCTCGAACAGTCCCTCGCGCGCGCCCACCGCCCCGGTGAAGGCCCCACGCTCGTGACCGAACAACTCGCTCTCGACCAGCGACTCCGGCGCCGCCCCAGCGTCGAACACGATGAACGGGCCGCGGTGCCGAGGGGAGCGGGCGTGCAGCGCCCGGCTCACCAACTCCTTGCCGGTGCCCGTCTCGCCGGTCACCAGCACGGTGAGGTCGGTCGGAGCGACGCGTTCGAGCACGCCGAACACCTCGCGCATGCCGATGCTACGGCCGACCATGCCCTCGAACTGCTCGGCGATCGAGGGGGCCACGTCGATCACCTCGTCGTTCGGCGTGAACACCAGTTCGGTGTTGCCGACGCGGAAGCGCGTGTCGGGCGCGAGGTACACCTCTTTCACGCGCACCGGCCCGGCGAAGGTGCCGTTGGTGCTACCGAGGTCGCGCAGGATGGTGCCCTGCGGGCCGCGGACGATCTCCGCGTGCTGGCGCGACACGGTGGCGTCGCTGAGGACCACGTCGTTGTCGGCCCGGGCCCCGACGCGGATCAGGTCCCGGTCGCACTGCCACGTCTTCCCGGCCTCTGCGCCGTTGACCGCCGTCAGCCGGGCGCGCCGGATGTGGATCTGCCGGGTTCCGCCGCCGACGATGGTGCTGGTGATCTCGGCCATGGGTGCCCGAGTGTATCTCGCGAGGCCTGTCGGGACCGCCCGGCTGCGGCCGTCGCCTACTCGTCGCCCGCGCGCTTGGACCAGCGCTGGATGGTCTTCCGGTCGATGTCGGCCGCGCGCGCCGCCGCCGAGATGTTGCCCCCGTGCGCCTCCAGCAGCCTCGGGAAGTACGTCTCGTCGAACCGGTCGTTCCACAGTTGCTTCGCGTCGGCGTAGGGCAGGTCGGTGCGGATCCCCGCCGGCACCGCCGTGGCACGGTGCGCTCCAAAACCGGGCGGCAAGTCGGCCACACCCGCCTCCGGGCCGGGGGCGAGTCCGGCCACGAAGCGCGCGACATTCACCAACTCGCGCACGTTACCCGGCCAGGGGTGGGCCACCAGGCGCGCCGCCAGGGCACCGTGGACGGCGAGGCCGGCCCGACCGGACTCGGCCCGGAACCGCTGGACGAAGTGCGCGAACAGGGGGACGACGTCGTCGGGACGCTCGCGCAGCGGCGGCAGGTGCACCCGGACCACGTTGAGCCGGTGGAACAGGTCTGCTCGGAACTTCCCGCCGCTCACCTGCTCGTCGAGGTCGCGGTTGGTGGCGGCGAGCACGCGGAGGTCGGCGCGGCGCATCCGGCTGTCACCCACCCGCCGGTACTCCCCTTCCTGCAGGAGCCGTAGGAGCCGCGTCTGCGCCGTCGCGTCGAGGTCGCCGATCTCGTCGAGGAAGAAGATGCCACCCTCCGCCGCCTCCACCAGCCCCTTGCGCTCGGCATCGGCGCCGGTGAACGCGCCCTTCTCGTGGCCGAACAACTCGCTTTCAACCAGGGAAGCAGGGATGGCGCCGCAGTCGACCGCCACGAAGGGCGAGCCGGCACGGCCGCTGGAGGCGTGGACGGCCCTCGCCACGACCTCCTTGCCGGTGCCCGACTCGCCGGTGATCAGCACGGTGAGATCGGTGGGGCCCACCTTGGCCACCATCTCCGACACCGCCTGCAAGGCCAAGCTCTCGCCCACCAGCGGCGGCCCGGCCAGGGCAGCGCGCAGGCGGCGGTTTTCCACGGTGAGCGCCCGGTGCTGGAGCGCGCGCTCCACGGCGAGACGCAGTTGATCCGCGGAGAAAGGCTTGGCCACGTAGTCCCAGGCGCCGGCGCGCATGGCGGCCACCGCCGTTTCCACGGTGGCGTGGGCGGTCATCACCACCACCGGGATGTTGCCGTCGACCTCGCGCACGGCCTCCAGCACCGCCATGCCGTCGAGCCCGGGCATCATCAGGTCGGTCACGACGATATCCACCCGGCCCTTCGCCAGGACCTCGCGGGCCACGTGCCCGGAACTGGCCTCCAGGACGGTGTGGCCGGACCGGCCGAGGATGCGGCGCACGGTCTCCAGGAGATCCGGTTCGTCGTCGACAGCGAGGATGCGAGCCACGGCCGGAGCATATTGCGGCCGGGGGCGGGTTTCAGTCCTCCTGCCGAAGCGGGCCCTCCACGCGGAAGATCACGTCGTTGAAGTCGAGGTCCCCGCCGCCGTAGAGGTCCTCGAAGCCAACTTCCCAGCTACAACCACCCTCGTACGTGGTGGCGCCGTGCACCACCCCGTCGCTGTTGCGCGACGCCGGGCCCGTGAGCCAGCGGTCGCCGGTGTTGGTGACGTAGGCCGCGAACACCAACTCCGTGCCGACGGAGAATGGGCCTAGTCGCCAACTGGTGCCCGTGGAGGCCGTCCAGGCCTCGAACAGTTGCGAGGCGTAGGGCGAGTCGATCCACAACACGTCCTGGTAGGCGGTGTCGGAGTACAGGAAGGTGACCGTCACCAGTTCGGTGTCGTCGGTGACAATCACCCGGGCCGCCGGGTTGAGGTCGTAGCCATCCTCGGGCTCGTAGCAGGGGTCCTCGGTCTCCTCCGGGGGCGGCTCATCCTCCTCGGCGGGAGGCTCGTCCTCGTCGACCGGCGGACCGCCGGTGTCGGCGGGGGGCGACCCGGTGTCCGTCGGCGCGGTGTCGGCCTCGTCGGGACGAGGCTCCGCCGACTCACCCCGAGGCGCTTTCAGCCGTTCCGTCGGCGTGCTGAACCCGTACTCGGTGCAGGCCAGGAGAAACAGCAACATGGGAACCTCGGGCCCACGAGCGTAGCAATCGCCGTGCCAACGGGAGAACGCCGCTTTTCGCCGCGAGGCGGGGAGGCCGTGCCCCACCCCGACCGCTCGCAGGCACTAGGGCACGGGTACCAGGCGCCGCAAGCGTGCGCCACCCTCCGAGCGATTCCCCGCCTCGATACTTCCTCCGTGCTCCTCCGCCACGCCGCGAGCCAGGGCGAGGCCCAGGCCTGTCCCCTCCCCCACCGCCTTGGTGGTGAAGAAGGGCTCGAACAAGCGGGGCAGCACGTCCGGCGCGAAGCCGGGTCCGTCGTCCTCCACGACGACCTCGCCCGGGGCGGTGCGTACCCAGACGGTGCCACCCGGTGTCGCCGCGATCGCGTTTCGCAGCAGGTTGTGGAGCACGCCGTCCAGGGCGGCGGCGTCGCCCAGCACCTCGGCGGGGCCGGCGTCGACGACGAGCTTGACGCCACGGGCCTCCGCCTCCCGACGCACGAGCGCCACCGAGCCGAGCACGACCCCGGCGAGGTCGACTGGGACCCGCTCCCCAGACTGGGGTCGGCCGAGTCTCAAGAGCGCCCCGGTGATGTCGCGGATGCGCTGCGCCTGCCGCGCGATCACCCGGAGGTCCTCGGCGAGTTCGGCGGGCAGGGCCTGCGCGTCGTCGAGCACGAGCGTAGACCGCGCGAGGATCACCCCGGCGGGGTTGTTCACCTCGTGGGCGACGCCCGCGGCCAGGCGTCCCACGGCGGCCAGGCGGGCCTTGGCCACCAGGTCGGCCTGGGCCAGCACGAGAGCGCGGCTCCGCTCCTCCACGCGGGCCTCGAGCTCACGGTTCAACGCCTGCAACGCCTCGCGATCGGCCACCACTTGCTGGCGCATCCGCTCCAGCGCGAGCGCTAGATCGCGCGGCTCGTCGATGCCGACGGTCGGGACCGGTTGGGAGAACCCCACGGCCTGCATGTTGGCGGCGTGTCGCGACAGGGCGACCAGCGGACGCACGACCAGCGCGTCGAGGACCAACGCCGCCGAGAATGCCATCGCCAGGGCCAGGGCCAGGAAGATCGCCGCCCTGGCCCGGCGGTCGGCGGGATCCACCGGCGGCGCGAGGGTGAAGTCGGCCAGCATGGCGCCCACGACGCCGAGGACCAGCAGCACGCTCAACTTCAGGGCTAGTCCAGGCCGCCGCATGTAGTGTGCAATATCAAACCGCGCGCCGGAGACCGGGTATAGTCGCGGCCCATGCCGTCCTGGAAACACCACGTCTTCGTGTGCACGAACAAGCGCCCTCCCGGGCACCCCAAGGGCTCCTGCGCGGATCGTGGCTGCACCGACGTGCTCTTCACACTCAACGAAATGGTCGACACCAACGACGTCCTGGTGGAGACGGTGAAGGTCAACACCACCAACTGCCTCGGCCCCTGCCGGGCAGGCCCCACGCTGGTGGTGTACCCCGAGGGCACTTGGTACGGCGGCGTCTCCGAGGCCGACGTGGCCGAGATCGTGCGCGAACACCTGCTCGGCGGGCGCCCGGTCGAGCGGCTGCGCATGGTCGAGGGCTAGGAGTTCACGATGTTCTCGCGCCTGAAACAAGCGATCAAGGGTAACGACGACGCCGGGCCACGCCAGGGGCTCAGGGGTGCGGTGGTCGACCGCCTCCGGGGCCTGCGCGGTGGCGAGGCGGCAGCGCCCCCCGAGGCGCTGGCCCGCCCGGCCAATGGGCACCCGGCGCCTCGACCAGTCGCCGCCCCGGTCGTGCCGCCGGCGGCCGTCGCCAAGCCAGAGCCCGCCGCCAAGCCAGAACCCCTCGCCAAGGCAGAACCC
>CAYHRZ010000311.1:0-6564 GCA_964359125.1 uncultured Klebsiella sp.
GGCCCGCGCGCCGGCGCCGCGCGCGCCAGGTCCCGCGCCGGTGGCGCCCTCCCTGCCCGCCGCACCCGCACCGCCGCCGCCGTCGCCGACGCCCGTGGCGATCCTGCCCAGCCCGTCCAGCGCCTCGGGCACCCGGCCTGCGCCCCACACCGGCCGCCGTGGCCTGGCCTGGGTGGTCCAGGCGGTCCTGCTGCTGCTCGCCGCCAGCTCGGTCGTGCTCTGCGCCCCGCTCGGTGGCCTCGCCGCCAACTGGCGCGGTGCCGCCGCCGAGGCCGAGGCGCTGTCGCTCCTGCGGGGCGACGCCCTCGCCGACGCCCTCGCCAACCGCAACGCCACCGCCCTCGCCCAGAACCGTGGCACGGCCTTCGATACCTCCTTCGTGACGCAGCAACCCGGCGTGCGGGAGGCGATGCTCACCGACAGCAAGGGCACCGTCCAGGCCCCCGCCGAGCGCCTGCGGACCAGCATCGCCCGGAGCGAGGCCTTCCTCGCGGCCGACGCCAACCATGCCCTCACCCGGGTGGAGTCCGACGGCGACACGTGGGAGATCCTCGCCCCGGTCCGCGGCGAGGTGGCCGCGGGGAGCGGGGCGCGCACGATCGTGGGCTGGGCCTGGATTCGCTACGACCCCAGCGTGGTGGTGAGCGAGGTGTCGTCGCCCTGGCTGCGCGTGCTGTCCGGGTTGGTTTCGCTGGGAACCGCGATGGCCATCCTGGTGGCGGGCGGCTGGTGGTTGTTCGTGCGGCCCTTGCAAGTGCTGCGCGACGAGACGGAGTACGCGATGAAAGGCGACGTGGAACGCGTGGAGTCGCCAGTCCCCTTCTTCGCGTTGGACCAGTTGGCCGACAGCATCAACCGCCTCGTGAAAAGAAACCGTAGCTGAACGCGCGTACAGGTATTAGCAGGCTCGGCGAACCCCAACCCGGAGCGACCCCGTGTCCTCTTCGCCGAACATCAGCCTCTTTGCCTGGTACGAACTCATTGTCCCCAACACCGAGGCCGCAAAGGCCTTCTACGGCGCCGTGGTCGGCTGGGGCACGCAGCCGTTCCCCGACCCCTCCATGAACTACACGATGTGGACCAACGCCAAGGGTCCCGTGGGCGGCCTGATGGCGCTCGACGAGGCGCAGATGCCGGGGGCACGCCCCCACTGGATGGGCACCGTGTCGGTCGAAAACACCGACGCCACCGTCGCGAAGGCGCTGGAGCTGGGCGCCACGTTGCTGCACGCGGCGCACGAGATCCCCAACGTGGGACGGTTCGCGGTGCTCCAGGACCCGACCGGCGGCACCTTCTGCGTGATGCAGTCGTTCGACCCCGCAGCCCCGATCGACATGCGGGAGCCGGGGCGCGTGGGCTGGCACGAGTTGTGGAGCAGCGACGCCGACGCGGCCTGGGCGTTCTACTCGGGCCTCTTCGGCTGGGTGGAGGTGAGCACCATGGAGATGGCGCCCGGCCAAGTCTACCGGATGTTCGGTCGCGACAAGGAGAACATGCACGGGGGCATCGCGCCGAAGCACCCCGACGGGCCGCCCACCGCGTGGTTGTTCTACGCCACGGTCGAGAACGCCGACGAGGCCATCGCCCGGGCCAGGGAACTCGGCGCCACCATCATGATGGGGCCGATGGACGTGCCGGGCGGCGGGCGTGCCGGTGGTGGCGTGGACCCGCAAGGCGCGGGCTTCGCGGTCTTCTCGGCGCCCAGGGCATAGCGACGCTCCCGGCGCCGGCCACGGCAGACTTGCCGAGGCCGGCGCCGCGTGCGAAATGGCACCGGTGGTCACCCTGCACTTCACGCGCCACCTTTTCTCCTTCTTCCCGCAGCTCGCGGAGGGCGAGGTGCAGGTGCAGGCGAGCACGGTGGCGGAGGCCCTCGCCGAGCTCGAGAAACTCGCGCCCGGCATCGGCTTCTACCTGCGCGACGAGCTCGGCCGCGTGCGCCTGCACGTCAACATCTTCATCGGCAACGAGCGGATCCGGGATCGCAAGACCCTCCGGGATCCACTCCAGCCGGGCGACACCCTCTCCATCCTACAAGCACTCAGCGGAGGCTAGTCCATGTCAAGTACCCTTCTCGTCGGCACACGCAAGGGCACGTTCATCGTTGAACGAGTCGACGGCGCCTGGAAGGCCCGGCTGGCCGGCCACGCCGGGACCGGCGTCAACTTCGTGGCCCGGGATCCCTACACGGGCAAGCTCTGGGCGCTGCTCGGGCACGGGCACTGGGGCGCGAAGCTGTCGGTGTCGACCGACGACGGCGCCACCTGGGCCGACAATGTCGCGCAGATCAAGTACCCGGAGGGCGCCCGCTACATCGCGCAGGACATGTTCGAGGACAGCACCGCCGAGTACGGCGTGGGCTGGAAGGTCTCGACCAAGCCCGCGACGCTGGCGAAGCTCTGGGTGATCGGCTTCGGCCCCGGGGGCCGGGTGTACGTGGGGACGATCCCGGGCGGCCTGTTCGAGAGCCGCGACGGCGGGGCCAGCTTCGAGCTCAACCGCGGGCTTTGGGACCACGAGTCGCGGGGCGGCGACCTCGCCCAAGCCGGCCCCGACGCGCAGACGAAGTGGTTCGGGACGCCGGCCTCCGAAGGCGGCGACTTCGCGCCTGGCATCCACTCGATCGCGGTGCACCCCCGGGACCCCGACCGCGTGATGGTCGCGGTGTCGACGGCGGGCGTGATCGAGACCACGGACGGGGGCCGTACCTGGCGCAGCCGCAACCGGGGCATGGCCATGGACCACACGCCCGAGGCGGAGGCCGAGTGGGGCCACGACACCCACTTCATCGACCAGTGCGCGGACCAGCCCGAGCACGTGTGGCAGCAGAACCACGCCGGCGTGTTCTACAGCAGCGACGGCGCCACCTCCTGGACGAAGGTGAGCGTGCCCGAGCAGGGGGTTCACTTCGGCTTCCCCGTGACCGCCGACGCGATGGACGGCCGTACGGCGTGGCTGGTCCCCGCCCGGGGCGACAACCAGCGCACCGCCATCGACGGTGGGCTGTTCGTGGCCCGGACCACCGACGGCGGCCAGTCCTGGACGCAACTCCGCGCGGGCCTCCCCCAGGGGCAGGCCTGGGACATCGTGTACCGGCACGCGCTCGCCAACCAAGGGGGCGTCGTGGCCTTCGGCAGCACCACCGGGAACCTCTACCTGAGCGAAGACCGGGGCGACACGTGGATCACCGTGGGGAACAACTTCCCGCCGATCTACTCGGTGCGGTTCGGTTAGCAACGCCGCGAGATGTCCCTGCACGACAGCCGGTCGTTCCTCGCGATGCTCGCCACGGTGGGGGTCGCCGCGTTGTGGATCCCGTCGGGCCCCTCGGTCGCGGGCGACCTGCCCGCCGCCCGGCCCCAGGGTGAGCCCGCCGAGCCGCAGCCCGCCGAGCCCGGAGCAGACGCCACCGAGCCGGCGCCGGACGTGCCCTCGGAGGTGAAGGTCGTGGCCCCGCCGGCCAAGCCCAAGTCCACGACCCGGAAGGTCACGCCGAAACCGGCCACGTCGGCCACGATTCCCACCAAGCGCAAGCCCGACCGGGAGGCCGGGCGCGACCACTACCTGCAATCGTGCTGGCAGTGTCACGGCGAAACCGGCAAGGGCGACGGACCGGCCAGCGCGGCGATGGCGGGCGGCGTGCCCTCGCTGGCACCCTTGTTCGCGGCGACGGCGGGGGGGCCCTTGCCCGGGCCGGAGATGGACCGCCTCGTCGCGCTGGTGCTCGACGGCAAGGGACGCATGCCCGCCTACCGCGAGAACATGGACAAGCACCAGGCGCGGCGCATCCTGCTGTACCTGGGCGACGCGGTCCAGGGCAAGACCGGGGCGATCGAGGAGAAGGCCGAAGGGGACGAGGCGGCCGACAACGAGAACTAGATGGAGCACACCGAGGGGTGAGCCTCGGCACACGGGGCCGAGCCGTAGTTGAAGGAGGCGGGATCCCACGAGAGGCAGGTGGCTCCCCGGTCCTCGCCCAGCCACCAGTCCTCGAACACCGGCCAGGTGTAGAAGAACGTGAGGTAGACCTCCTCGGTGGCGGTGGGGTACAAGAGCGTTCCACCCCGGTCGGCGCAGTTGGCCTGGGCCTGGTCCCAGGTCCGGCCGTACCTGCAGAAGAGCAGGTCCCAGCCGTCGATGCCGTGGGCGACGCAGTCGTCGCAGGAGGGGTCATCGTCGACGACGCCCTTGTTGTCGTCGTCGACGCCGTTGCACGTCTCCGGGGAAACGGGGATCCCGTCGTCGTTGTCGGCGCAGGCCACGAGGCCGTCGCCGTCGCCGTCGCTGGCCGGCTCGGCCTGGCACTGCACCCAGGTGTCCACGAAAGCGTGCCGCGCCCCGACCCAATTGACCAGCCGTTCCACCGTCTCGTCGTGCTCCTCCATCGAGAACGTGCGGTGCGGGTCCGCTTCCAACATCGGCCGGACCTCGGCGTCCCAGTCCCGCAGCAGCGGTACCACCGTCGCCGGGTCCATCACCGCGTTCATGGCCGCCACCTCCTCCACGTAGACCTCCCGCCAAGCCGGATCGCCCACGACTGCGAGGAAGTGAGACTGCTGGAACAAGCCCGAGTAGTAGCCAGTCACCGGGTCCGAGTCGTAGGGGGTGATCTCGAAGGTGTCGTCCCAGTCCCAGGGCACGAACAACAGGCCATCGTCTGGGTGGTCGAAGATGTAGAAGTTGTGGGCGCAGCACCAGTACCCGTCGTCGTCGCCCATCACGCTCTCGGCGGCCCAGGCGCGCGTCCACTCCCGGACGTCGCCCAGCGACGCCATGGTCGCGACGTCGTCGGCCCGCCAGAAGGTCTCCATCTCGGCGTAGTCGGCGTTCTCCACGTTGGTCTTGGGCTCGGTCCCGTACTTCCACAGCGTGCCGCTGGCGGCCTCGTCGCCGAACACCCGCTCGAGGTACTCGTGGTCGAGGTACTCGATGTTGGCGTAGGTGCCGTAGAACTCGCCGTTGACGGTGAGCGTGGCGTTGTTGGCGCAGGAGGCGGGCAGTTCCCCGCGCTCGCGCATCACCCACCAGCCGAGGCGCTCGCGCAGCAGCGTGGGTTCGTACCAGGTGGCGTCCAGGACAATCTTCCGTTGCCCGTGGAACCGCGCGTCCGGATCGTCCTCGTTCACGCTGATCACGAACTGCAACTTGTCGCCGAACCACGAGAACGACGGGTTTCCCTTGAGCCGGACCTGCACCGGGACCTGCTCATCCTCGTAGCTCAACTCCGCCGGGTGGTAGGTCTTGGCGCCCGCCTCGTAGTCGCGCTCCAACTCGGCCCACTCGTCGGGGCTGATGGTGAGGTGGAACGCCGGGAGATTGTCCTGGTGGTAGAGGTCCACGCAACCGTGGACGTCGCGGTTCCTCCCGGGGTCGGCCACGGCGCTCTCGGCGGTGTCGCCGCCGCCCGGGGCCTGTTCCACGCTGTCGACCGGCGAGTCGCCGGCGGCGCCCGGGGGGAGTGGGGCGGGGTCACAAGCCACGATCCAGGGGACGACGAGCACCGGGGAAGGTGTCTCTGCCTGCGCCACCTGTCAACCGCGGGATACCTACCCACGATGATTCTGCTCGTCCTCACGGCGCTCGCCGCCGACCCCGCCGCCGGCAAGGTGGTGTACCAGGCCAACTGCACCGCCTGCCACGGACTCGCCGGCGATGGCAAGGGCCCCGCCGCCGTGGCGCTGCCGCAGAAGCCGAACGACTTCACGGACCCCGCGTACTGGGCCACCAAGACCGACACCGACGTGGCGGCGCTGATTCGCGCCGGCAAGCCGGGCACCGCGATGATGGCGTTCACCCAGCTCAGCGACGCCCAGGTCACCGACACCGTGGCCTACCTGCGCTCCCTTTCCAAGCCGAAGTGACGCTGTTCGACGCGGCGATCCTCGGCGTCGTCGAAGGCGTCACCGAGTTCCTGCCGGTGTCGTCGACCGGCCACCTGCTCCTCGCCGAGCGCGCGCTGGGCATGCAGCGAAGCGACGCGGCCGACGCCTACGCGATCTGCATCCAGGCCGGCGCGATCGTGGCGGTGCTGGGCTTGTACCGGACGCGCGTGGCGCAGGTCTTCGCGGGCATGGCCGGCCGCGACCCGGCCGGGCGGCGGCTCCTGGTCAACCTGGTGGTGGCCTTCCTCCCCGCGGCGGTGCTGGGCCTGCTCTTCGACGACGCCATCGACGCGTACTTGTTCGGCCTCTGGCCAGTCGTGGGGGCGTGGGTCGTGGGCGGGGTCGCGATTCTCACACTGCGCGGGCGGACGGGCCACCAGGGACTCCTGGACCTCTCGGCGCGCACGGCGTTTCTGATCGGCCTGGCGCAGTGCCTGGCCTTGTGGCCGGGGACCTCGCGCAGCCTCGCCACCATCCTCGGGGCGGTGCTGCTGGGGGTGGCGCTGCCGGCGGCGGTGGAGTTCTCCTTCCTGCTCGGGCTGGTCACCCTCGGCGCCGCCACCGCCTACTCGGGTGTCAAGCACGGTGACGTGATGCTCGCCGAGTTCGGCCTCGTGCCGATCATCGTGGGTTTCGTGGCGGCGGCCGTGTCGGCGGCGGTCTCGGTGAAGTGGCTGGTGGG
>CAYHRZ010000312.1:0-6541 GCA_964359125.1 uncultured Klebsiella sp.
CGGCATGGTCGAGCGCTAGGGCGCGGTCGCCCCCTGCGCGCGGGAGTGGGCGGGTTACCAGGGGGGATGCACGCCCGCATCCCCATGACGCCCACCGGCTACGCGAAGGTCAGCGCCGAGCTGAAGCACCTGCGCGAGGTCGCCCGTCCCCAGAACATCGTCGCCCTGGAAGAGGCCCGTGCCCATGGCGACCTCTCCGAGAACGCCGAGTACGCCGCCGCGAAGGATCGCCAGGGGCACATCGAGGGCCGGATCATGGAATTGGAAAGCCGGGTCTCCTTGGCCGAAGTCATCGACGTCTCCAAGATCGCGCCGTCAGACAAGGTGATCTTCGGAACCACGGTCGAGGGCGAAGACGAAGACGGGAAGGCCTTCACCTACCGGATCGTCGGGCTCGAAGAGATCGACGTCAAAGCAGGCTTGATCAGCTACTCGTCGCCCATCGGCAAGTCGCTCCTGGGGCGCGGCGTCGGCGACGAAGTGATCGTGGAGACCCCGCGGGGAGTGAAAACGCTGGTCATCAACGCGGTGCACTACCGCTAGGGGAGGGGGCTTGTCGGCTCCAGTAGCAGAGGCGCTCGACGTGATCGGGCGCACGGCGGCGTGGTTGGGTCGCGACGGCGGCCGGAACGTGGAGCGTGCCCGCTTCATCGAGGGCACGCTCTGGCCCTGGGCCGCGCGCGTGGTGGAGGGGGCGCCCGACGAACTGGCCCTGGAAGCCCAGGCAGTGGCCGAGGCCGTGGCGGGTTTCGACAGCGCCGAGCCCTCCGAGCGGCAGAGCCGGGTACGAAGGCTCGTCGAGGCTCTGGGACGGCTCCGTGTGCTCGGCGAGGCCCCCGCTGCCCCGACGGCGCCGCGCGCCGTCCTCTCCCCGGCCGACATCGGCACCGCGTTGCCGCCACGGCTGTTGGTGCCCACGGCGGTCGCGGCGGTCGCCCCGGTCGACGACGCGCCGGCGGCCGAGCCGCGCGCGTTCGCGGGTGGTCGCCCGGCCGCGCCGGAGCGCGAGGGTGGGCGACGCGAACGCAATCGCCGCCGCCCCGCTCGCGACGGCGACGCCACGGCCGACGCGCCCCCAGCCGAGGCGGAGTCCAGCGCCTCGGCGGCAGAGTCTCGCCCCGCCCCGCCGCCGCGCGTGGAGCCGCCCCCGCCGCCCGAGCCGCCTCCGAGCTTCCCGCTCGGGGCCCCCGAGGCCAGCGGACGCCCCGTCGCGGCGCTCGAGGCCACGCCGGCCGAGTTGGAGGCGCTCGCGGCCGCTGGGATCGAGACGGTCGCCGACCTGCTCGCGACGCCCCCCGCCGGTCACGACCGCGCGGGCGAGCGACTGGTCGACGGCGTGCCCCCCGAGGGGCCGATCCTGGTGCGTGGGCAACTCGTGCGGCGGGTCACGCGGTTCTTCCCCGCGGGTCGGCGCTTCGAGGCGGTCCTGGTCCACGACCGTGGCGAGCTTCCTTGTCGCTGGCTGGGAGCCGTGCCGGAGGAGGTCCGGGCCGCTCGACCGGGCGCGAACTTTGGGCTGGCCGGCCGGGCCGAGGCCGACGAGAACGGGCTGGTGCTCTACGAGGGCGAGCCGCTGGGCGTGGAGGGCCGTGGTGGCGACTTCTGGCCGCGGTACGGCATTCCCGGGCTGCCCGAGCCCCGGGCCCGGGCGCTGGTCCGGGCGGCGCTGCGCAGCGTGGAGGGGCAACTGCAGGACCACCTCCCGCCCGAGGTCCTGGAGCGCCACAAGTTGGCCGCCCTGGGCGTCACCCTTCGCGACGTACACTTCCCGAGCAACGTGAACCGTCGCCCTCGGCAGCGGATGGCGTTCGACGAGCTTCTCCAGATCCAGCTTGGGATCGCGCTGCTGCGGAGCCCCGAGAAGAAGGAGCGGGCCACGCCGGTACCGATTTCTCACGACCTGCTCAGCCGCGCGCTCTCGCAGGCGGGCTGGCTCTTGCACGACGGGCAGGAAGCCGCGTTCGACGCCATCCGTCGCGACTTGCGGCGAAATGTGCCCATGGAGCGACTCATCCAGGGCGACGCGAACTCGGGGAAAGGCGCCCTGGTCCGGGCGGCGATGACCGTGGTCGCAGACGCGAAGGCGCAGGTCTTCTTCTGTGCCGCCGACGCTCGCTCGGCGGAGCACCATCACTGTTTCGCGGTGGAGTGGTTCCGCAGCGTGGGCATCGAGCCGCTGCTCCTGGTGGGCGCGCCGACGAAGGCCCAGGCGGAGGCGCTGCGGAAGGGTGAAACGCTGGTGGTCTACGGGACCCACGCCCTGGTGGAGAACCCCCCGGAGTGCAAGCGGGTGGGGATGGTGGTGGTGGAGCAGAACGCGCACTACTTCGTGCCGAACCTGTCGGGCTTCGGCAAGGAATCGGGGCGACCTCACCTCCTGGTCACCACGCCCACGCCGGTGCCGGCGTTGCTGGCGATGACCGTGTTCGGGCAGCTTACGATGAGCGTCGTCACTGCGCCGGCCGGCCACGGGGTCGACACCCACGTGCTCCGCCCGGGTGCGCGAGACGAGGCCTACGCGGCCGCGCGGGCGGCCCTCTCGGCGGGGAAGCAGGTGATGGTGGTCTTCCCCTTCGGGCCGCGTGGCCAGGACCTGCTCAGCCCGTCGGAGGCGCGGCGGATGGCGGAAGTGCTGGCCGGCGAGGCCTTGGCCGGCGCCAAGATCGGCCTGTTCTCTGGCGGACTCACCGCGCAGGAGCGCTTCCGGGCGTACGACGACTTCCAGCACCGGCGCACCGACGTCATCCTTGCCACCACGGCGTTCGAGGAAGGGCCCTCCGTGCCCAACGCGGCCGTGGTGATTGCGGAGTACGCCGACCGCTTCGACCTGGTGCGACTGCACCGCTTGCGCAACCACGTGGCCGACGGCTGGGTGCGTGGCGCCTGCTACTTCGTGCAGAGCGACGAGGTGCACCCGGAGGGGGCCGCCGCGTTGGAGCTGGTTGCCCGCGAGACGGACGGATTCCGGGTCGCCGACATCGACATCTCGATCCGGGGTGCCGAGGCGGTGCTCGGCCCCGAGGCGGCCGAGGTGCCGCGGTTCGCCTGGGCGGAGCCCGCCCAGGACCGGGAAACGCTGGTGCGGGCGCGGTCCGAGGCCTTCAAGCTCCTGGCCCTGGACCCGGGGCTGCGCCGGCGTGCACACCGGCCGTTGGCCAACCTCGTCCGCTCCCGCTTCGGCGAGGAGATGGCGCCACCGGACGCCCCGCTAGCGGCCGCGACCGAGGCGGCGAGTACCGGCGGCGCGGGCGGACGAAAGCGCCGGCGTCGTCGGCGGTAGCGGTGCCGGAAGCTCGCCAGTCGGTCGACATCGACGTCGCCCCGGACCGGGTCATGGGGGTCATCGTCGACTTCGCGGCCTACCCGCGATTCGTGCCCGAGATGAGCGAGGCGATCATCCTGCGTCACGACGCCGACGGCTGGGTCGTAAAGTTCGCCGTTCGCGTCGTCCGCCGGCTCGACTACACCCTCCGGCTGGTGCAGCCGACGCCGCTCTCGCTGCGGTGGTCACTGGTCGAAGGCACCTTCCGCGCGAACAGCGGCGGGTGGGATCTCACGCCGCTCGACGGCGGTCCGCGCACCCGCGCCGACTACCACATCGACCTCGACGTCGGGATGTTCGTGCCCGGGAGCGTGATGAAGACCCTGGTGCAGACGAGCCTCCCGGCCACGCTCGCCGCGTTCAAGGGCGAGGCGGAGCGGCGCGGCTGAGGGCCACGTGGCTGGTCCCGGTGCGCGACGGTGCCCGCTGGCTGGGCGCGGCGGTGCGAAGCGCGCTGGACGACAGCGACGCGGGCGACGAGGTGGTGGTGGTCGACGACGGTAGTCGCGACGACCCCGGGTCCGTGCTGCCCCTCGACCCACGCGTCCACCTGCTGCGTCGCCCACCCCTCGGCATCGCGGCCGCGCTCGAAACGGGGCGCGCGGTCGCGACGGGCGAGTTGATCGCGAGGCTGGACTGCGACGACCTCGTCGTGCCCGGGCGGCTATCGGCCCAGCGCGACTTCCTCGGGCGCCACCCGGCGGTGGCCGCCGTGGGTGGGCGGGCGCGGGCGGTGAGCGACGAGGGCCCGGTGCCGGCCTTCATGCGCCGCTACGTGCAGTGGGTGAACGGCCTGCGCCACCCGGCAAAGGAAATCCTGGTGGAATCACCGATGTTCCACCCGGCCACCACCTTCCGAGCTTCGGCGCTGGCGGCGGTGGGCGGGTGGCGGCAGGGCAACTTCGCAGAGGACTACGACCTTTTCCTGCGCCTCGCCGCGGCGGGCATGGGCCTGCACAACCTCGACCGCGAGGTGCTGGCGTGGCGCGACCGCCCTGGGCGCCTCACCCGTACCGACCCTCGCTACGGGCGCGAGGCGGCGCTCGGTCTCAAACAGGCCTGGCTGGCGGGTGGCCCGATGTGCTCGCGCCGGCGCGTCGTCGTGTGGGGCGCGGGCAGGGCCGCGCGTCCGTGGTTGCGGTGGGCCGCATCCGGTCACCACGACCTGGTCGGCGTGCTCGACATCGGGGCGGGCCGAGCCGGCTTCACGTCCCGGCACGGCCGGCCGGTGCTGCCGCCGGAGGCGCTGGCCGACCTGCCGGTCGAGATCCTCCTGGTCGCCGTGGGCGCTGCGGGGGCCCGGGAGCAGGTCCGCGCGCGGGTCGCGGCGATGCAACCGGCACTCCAGGAGGGGCGGGACTGGTTCGCCGTGGCCTAGGCCGAGGCGTCGCCCAGGCGAGCCATCAACTTGCCGTGGATGCCCCCGAAGGCGCCGTTGGACAAGACCGCCACCACGTCCCAGGGCAGCGCGTTGGCACCCACCACGGCCACGATCTCCTCGACGGTGTCGTAGCCGAAGGCTTCCTGTCCCCGGGCGCGGAGGTCGCTCACCAACTCGCGGGCGTCGAAGCGCTCGCCGTCCGAGATGCGACTCTGGTCGTGCGGGTGGGCGATCACCACCACGTCTGCGGCGCCGAACGCCGAGGCGTAGTCGTCTTGGAACACCTTGCGTCGCGAAGTCGCGCTCCTCGGCTCGAAGATCGCCCAGAGTCGCCGACCGCCGAATCGCAGCCGCAGCGCCTCCAGCGTGACCTTCACCGCCGTGGGATGGTGGGCGAAGTCGTCGAGTACGGTGATCTTCCTCGGTTCACCCACGACTTCTTGGCGCCGTTTGACACCGAGAAAGCCCGTGAACCCGGGCGAGAGTTGCGCCGGCGTGAGCCCCTGTCCCTGAAGGGCGGCCACCGCCGCCACCTGGTTGTAGAGGTTGTGCTCGCCCACCAGGGTCGACTCGAACTGTCCCCAGGCGTTGCCGTCGCGCAGGACGGTGAAGCGCTGCACGCCCCGGGAGGTGTCGACGTCGTCGATGCGCCCGTCCCAGGTCTGCCCCACGCCGTAGCGGCGGACCTCGCAGCCGGCGTCCAGGCACACGTCGCGCACGTTGTCGTGGTCCCAGCGGGCGACGATCACCCCGTCCGTGGGGACGATCGCCACCAGTTTGCGGAAGCTCTCCTGGACGTGTTGGAGGTCCCGGTAGATGTCGGCGTGGTCGAACTCCACCGAGGTGATGATTGCGGTCTTCGGCCGGTAGTGCAGGAACTTGGGCCCCTTGTCGAAGAAGGCCGTGTCGTACTCGTCGCCCTCGGTCACGAAGTGGGGACCGGTGCCGGTCCGCGCCGTGCGGTCGAAGTTCTTGGCGAGTCCGCCGACCAGGAAGCCAGGGTCGAGGCCCGCGGCGTCGAGCAGGTGGGCGATGAGCGCCGTCGTGGTGGTCTTGCCATGGGTGCCGGCGGCGACGATGCTGTGTCGCGACTCGAGGAATCGAGCACCGAGCAACTGGGGCATGGAAGCGAAGCTCAGGTCGCTGTCGAGCAGCGCCTGCGCTTCCTCGTACTCGGCACGGATCACGTTCCCCACCACGACGAGGTCGGGTCGGTGGTCGAGGTTCTTGGCGTTGTAGCCGATCATCACGTCGATACCCAACGAAGCGAGGTAGTCTGACATCGGGGGGTAGACGCCGGTGTCGCTGCCGGTGACGAGGTAGCCGGCGTCCTTGAGCATCCCGGCGAAGGCGGCCATGGCCGTGCCGCCGATGCCCATGATGTGGACGGTGCGTGTTTCGGCGGGCAGGGCGCCCTGGAGCAGTGGCATGGAGGACCGGGGAGGGGCCGACCTTTATCCCGGTGTAGACTGTGGAGATGCTGCTGCTCGGGGTGTTCTCGGTGGCCTGGGCACACATCCCGCACGTGTCGATGTGGGCGTTGGCCGCACCCGTCGATGACGGTGGCCCCTGGTGGGCGCTGGTGCGTGGTCATGCGCCCGTGCTGGTGCGGAGCACGGACGGGGGCCGCCACTACGACGCGGTCGGGGGCGCGCCCATGGGCGACTCCCCACGGGACCTGGCCGTCCTCGACGACGGGACCGTGGTGGTGCTCGGCGGCGATCGCCTGTGGTGGTCGGTCGGCGAGGGCGCGTGGGAGAGCGTGGAACTGCCGGGGGACGTGTGCCGCGTCGAGGGCTGGGGTGGGGCGGCGCTGGTGCACGGCCCGTCGGGGGCGT
>CAYHRZ010000313.1:0-6522 GCA_964359125.1 uncultured Klebsiella sp.
CGAACACGTCCATGCTGCCCACCACGTCGTCGACGGTCACCACGTCGATCCCCATCATCGAGGCCTGCAAGGCGCAGATGGGGTCGATCTCGGTCACGCTCACCCGCGCGTACTGGCCGCGCAGGCTCTCCACCGATCCCTTGCCCACGTCGCCGTATCCGCACACCAGCACGCGCTTACCCGAGAGCAGCACGTCGGTGGCCCGCATGATCGCGTCGACCAGGCTGTGACGGCAGCCGTACACGTTGTCGAACTTCGACTTGGTCACGCTGTCGTTGACGTTGATGGCGGGGAACAACAGCGTGTCGTTCTGGCCGCGCTCGTAGAGGCGGTGCACGCCGGTGGTGGTCTCCTCCGACACGCCGCGGATGGCCCGGGCCATGCCGTGCCAGTAGCGGTCGCCCTTGGCGTGCCGCACGTCGAGCAAACACTGCAGGATGATGCTCTCCTCGTGGCTCGACGCCTTCGAGGGGTCGGGCATCTCGCTTTTCTTCTCCAACTCGTAGCCGAGGTGCACCAGGAGCGTGGCGTCGCCGCCGTCGTCGAGGATGAGGTTGGGGCCCGAGCCGTCGGGCCACACCAGCGCCTGCATCGTACACCACCAGTACTCTTCGAGGGATTCACCCTTCCAGGCGTACACCGGCACACCCTGGGGGTTCACGGTGCTGCCGGTGGAACCCACCACCGTGGCGGCCGCGGCGTGGTCCTGGGTGGAGAAGATGTTGCAAGACACCCAGCGCACGTCGGCGCCCAGGGCGGTGAGCGTCTCGATGAGCACCGCCGTCTGGATGGTCATGTGCAGGCTGCCCATGATCTTGGCGCCCGCCAGCGGCTTGCTGGCGCCGTGCTCCTCGCGCAGGGCGTGCAGGCCCGGCATCTCGACGAGGGCGAGTTCCATCTCCTTGCGGCCGAAGCGGACAGTTTCCTCGGAGAGGTCGCGGACCTTGAAGGGCAGGTCGGCAAACAGCGCCAGGCCGGTGTTCATGAAGGTGGACTGGGCGTCGATCGGGGTGGAGACCATGAGAACCTCGGGGGAGATAGGAAACGGCACGGGGGCCGACTCCATCCGTATATCCGGATGGACGAATGAACCGCAAGGGGGTATTCGTGGAGGGCGATGAACGGTAGCCTCTACGACCGACTGACCGTGCTCTCGGAGCCCCTCCGCGTGCGGATCTTACGGCTCTTGGAGCGCGAGGAGCTCGCCGTGGGCGAGATCTCGCGGGTGTTGCAGTCGCCGCAGCCCACGGTCAGCCGGCACCTCAAGCAGCTCGACGAAGGCGGGTGGGTGTCGCGACGTCGCGCGGGCACCGCCAGCTACTTCCGCCTCGGGGAGCTGGGCGAGGCCACGCCGTTGTGGGTGGTGGTACGCGAGGCGGTGGGTGAGGGGGAGGGGAGCAGCGTGTACGCCGAGGACCTTCGGCGGCTCGAGGGCGTGGTCGCGGCGCGGTCTGGGGACAGCGAGGAGCTCTTCCGCCGACTCGGCAGCCGGTGGGACGCCGTGCGCCAGGAACTCTTCGGTGACAGCTTCACGCTCCCGGCGTTGCTGGCGCTGTTACCGCCGGGCCTGGTGGTGGCGGATCTCGGCTGTGGCACCGGCGGCACGCTGCCGCTGTTGTCGCCGGTGGCGGCGCGGGTGGTGGGCATCGACCGGGAGCAGGCGATGCTCGACGCGGCGGCGGAGCGGGCCGCCGGATTCAGCAACATCGAACTTCGCCGGGGACAGTTGCACGCGTTGCCGCTGGTCGATGGCTCCGTGGATCTCGCGCTGTGTCAACTGGTGCTGCACCACGTGGCCGAGCTTTCGCCGGTCTTCGCGGAGGTTCGCCGCGTGCTCCGCGCGGGTGGACGGTGGGTGCTGCTCGACATGGTGGAGCACGACCGCGAGGAGTACCGGACCACCATGGGACACCGGCACCTGGGTTTTTCGCGGGAGGGACTGGAGCGCTTGGCCGCCGGCGTGGGCCTAGGGATGGTGTCGTACCGGGTGCTGCCGGTGGACCCGGCGGCGCTGGGACCGGGCTTGTTCGTGGCGGTGCTGGGGTAGCCCGGCGTGCGGCCTGGTTGTTGGCCTCCCGAGGGGGGGGCGGCTACATGCAGGGCCAGAGGCAACGATGCCAAAGCGCCTATCGCGACGAGCCGCAGAGAAGCGGATCACCGAGTACTACCGGCGGAACGGGTACATGCGCGAGCAGAACGAAGACCGGCTCGCGGCCGAGGGCTACGGCGTCTACAAGAAGGGCGACGAGATCCGCCTGGTGGCCCAGACCGACGCGGAACTGGAGGAGATCACCGGGTTGTTGACCTTCCTCGGCTTCAAGCACGGGCGACCGTTCGTGAAGGGTTGGCAGCTCCGCGTCCCAGTGTATGGCCGCGAGCAGGTGGCGCAGCTGGTCACGATCTTGCGGCGGCACTGGTAGTAGCGGTTCTCGACGGAAATCGTGGGCGCGCGATTCGTCGCGCTCAGGCCACACTGCGCCCCTGCGGTGCTACGCTCCGGGGGTGTCATCGCTCGTGGCGCTCCTCGCCTGCACCACCAGCCCCGCCGAGGACACCCACACGGCGTCGCCCGACAGCGGCGGCGACGAGGATCCCTGCGCGGCCCACACCGTCACGTGCGAGCTTCCCGGTGGCGGCGACGTCGACGCGGCCGCCACGCGCCAGTACACGCTGACGCTCACCCCGCTCACCTGGAGCGGGGACATCGATGAGCCCGGCGAGAGCAGCGGTTTCGCCTCGCTCGACGATGGCGGCGTTCTGTCGTGGAGCGCCGCCCCGGGTGGAACTCTCCTCATCGTCGAGGAGAGTGACGAGGGCTTCTACGCCGACGCGACGACCTCCGTCGATGGCGGGACCACCGACGGTTGCACGATGGACGGCACCCTTCACTGGGTGATCGGCGGCCGGTGGACGGGCGACGGCGGCTTCGCGGGCACATGGACGCTCAGCGCGTACCTCCGGGTGGGCGAGAGCAGCTGCAGCTACTCGGTCACCTACAGCGCAGTGGCCTCGCCGCCAGGCTGAGCCCCGCAGCAGGCCGCGGAGCGCGACGTGAGCGACGCCGCGACGCTGTCACACCGGGAGCCGCCCCGGCGTACCGGAACGGAGACCGAGGCCGCACTGCACGCATCCGAACCGTCCGCAGAGATCGCTGCGGTGGAGCAAGTCGCCGCTCCCCCCGCCGAGGCCCCGCGAGCCCCCTTCCGAACTCGGGTCGCCTGGTTCGGTGGCGGTGTCGGAGTGAGCGCGCAGGGCAACGGCGGCACGTACCTGTGCCCCCCCACGTGCGAGTCGCGTCCCTTGGAGTTTTCCGCGCTGCCCGAGGTCGCGGCCGCGCTCGAAGTGGGTGGCGAGCGCGTACGCCTCCACCTCGAGCTTGGCGTGCAGTGGTGGCTCGACCGCCCCCTCGGCCGGACCACGATCCTCTGCCCTCGCGGGAGGAGATCGACGCGTTGCCGGAGGCGCCGGGCGACTAGGCTGCTACTCTCTTGGCGGCCGGGGCACGGCTCCCGGGGAACCGGCCGTCGGCGCCACGACACCACTTGGCGCGCATCGCCGCTCCCGGACTTGGGCAACGCCGCCGCCCAATGTCCGCCGCACACCACCCCAGCTCGCGGGTGCTACCCGACATCGATGACGACGTAGTCAGGCGCGGACCAGCAGCGGCCGTCGCGGACCTCCAGGGAGAGCACGTACGTGCCGTCGACGTCGACCACCAGCACCGGGTCGGGGTCGCCGGCGTCGTGGATGTCGGCCTGCGACGTGGACGAGTCCCCCGGGATGGTAACGAGCGCCCAGGCGAAGCCGTAGGCACCGCGACCGCCGCTGGCGTCGCCATCGAGCTGCACCTCCCCGGTGTTGGCTGGTACGGCCTGGTCGGGACCCGCGTGGGCGACCGGAGGCTCCGTACAGGGCGTGGACCCGGTGTCGCCGCGATCCCCCCTGTCGCTCGCTTTGCCTCCGCCGTCGTCGACTGCGCCGAGGTGGCAGGCCGCGAGCACGAGCAGGCAGAGGTGGGTCACTGCGTCGAGCATAGCTGTGCCTGCACTTCGGAGGAACCGTCGTGCTCTCGCGTGCTACCATCGTGCCGTGAACGTCGCCCTGTTGCTGGCCTGCACTGCGACCTCTTCCCGGTTGCCGAGCGAGGCCGACTCCGGCGCTGCGGTGCCGGGGGACAGCGCGGGCGACGTAGACTCCACGGGGCCGGGCGAATCGGCGCCGTTCGACAGCGCGACGGACTCCGCCGCCGTCGACACCAGCCGGCCCGATCACGATCCGTCGGACGAGGAGTGTGCCTTCGCGGCGGCGGTGGAGCCGCTGGACTGCGAGTTGTACTCGCCGGGGCCGGTGGATCCCTCGTCGTTCACGCGCGTGCAGCAAGCCATATGGGACACCAACTTCTTCAGGCTCATGCTCCAGGCGGGCGCCGAGGCTTGCCCGGGGGAGAGCGGCTACGACAGCTACGAGGACCAGCACTGGGTGGGCGATTGTGTGAGCAGCACGGGCGTGGCCTTCGGCGGCGGCGCCACCTACGCCTACGACGCCGACTCGAACTGGGGCACCTACACCTTCGACGACTTCACCGCCGACGGCGACGGGTTCCGCATGGCGATGGACGGCACCTGGATGATCTACTGGACGTCCGAGGGGAGTTTCAGCCAGGTCGACGTGCTCTCCGAGCTGGTGGGCAGTCCCGACGAGGACTACCGCGACGGCAGCCGCTACCTCCGGGGCTGGGTGAACTACAACAACGCCAACGACACCAGCGACCTCTACGTCGTCGACGGCGCGGAGGACTACTGCTTCCGCGCGTCGGCGTCGTACCTCTACTGCTCGGAGGAGCCGCGCGGCTGGCAACAACTGGTGGGGCAGACCTCGGCGGTCATCGCCTTCGACGGGCGCAGTCCTTGCGATGGTTGTGGGTGCTACGCCGAGGAGGGGGCAGAGCCAACCCTCGGTTGCCCCTGAGCGGCCCGGCCGTTACCCCATCCACGCCCCGCCGTTGACGGCTGACCGCGAACCGCTCAGCCACCGCTCCCCCTACCACCTTTTCCGTGGGCGGCAGCTCAGGGGGCCGGGACACATCCCCGGAGGGTATTGCCGACGGCGCGGAGACGCCCAGGTCAGCGGCCTCCGTTCCAGTTGGACGGTGCAGGCGCGGCGAGCGGGGACTTCCGACTCCGGCCCCTACTCCGCGTCGATGACCACCAAGTCCGGCGTGGACCACGAGGCGCCGTCGTAAGCCTGGAGCGACAGGACGTAGGAGCCTGCGGCGTCGATCATCAGCAAGGCGTCTGGGTCGCCGGGGTCGTGGATGTCGCTCGAGGACGTCGTGGACCCTGCGGGGAGGGCCTGGATCGCCCAGTCGAAGACGTAGCTCCCGCAGCCACCGCTGGCGCTGCCCGCGAGTTGCACTTCCCGTGTGCCCGCCGGCACGGTCTGGTCGGGCCCGGCGTCGACAACGGGCGCATCCACGCACGGCAGTGGTCCGGTGTCGTGGGCCGAGTCCGAGTCGCCACTGTCACCCGTTTCGGTGGTGGTTTCCGGGGCAGTGTCCCTGCCCGAGTCAGCGATCTCTGCCGGGCGGTCGTTGTCCTTCCCCGTTCCCCCCGGGGAACAGGCGCCGAGGGTAAGCACGGCTAGCGCGAACATGGTGGCGGTAGTGTACTCGATCGCGGCGCCTCACCCCATCCACGCCCCGCCGTTGACGTCGATGCCCTGGCCCGTCACCCCTGCCGCGCTCTCCGACATCAACCAGCTCACGACGCCCGCCACCTCGGCCGGCGTTCCCATGCGCCCCAGCGGCACCTGGCTCATCGCGCGGCGGTAGGCCTCCTCGCGCGTGACCTTCATGCCCCGGGCCATGCCCTCGATGCCCTCCCAGGCCATAGCGGTGTCGACCCAGCCGGGGCAGATGGCGTTGACCAGCGCCCCCTGGCCCGCCAACTCCATCGCGAAGGCCTTCACCATGCCCAACAACGCCGCCTTCGAGGCGCAGTAACCGGTGTAGCCGGGCACGCCGAAGCGGCCGAGGATCGAGGCGATCACCACCAGGTGGCGCGGCTCCGGCCCGGGGGCGAGGTGGGCCTCGGCCGCGCGGAGGCAGTTGTAGGTCCCGGTGACGTTGGTGGCGACGATCTCGTCGAAACGATCCCCGGCACCGGCCTTGTTCGGGCCCCCGATGCCCGCCGCCGCGACCATGGCGTGCACGGGACCGTGGAGGTGCGCGGCGCGCTCGAAGGCGGCGTCCACCGCGTCCCGGTCGGCCACGTCGCAGGGCAGGGCCACCGAGCCGGGGAGGGTGGCCACGAGGCTGTCGAGCAGCTCGGCGCGCCGGGCCAGGCAGGAGACCCGCGCCCCCTGTCGACCGAGGTGCAACGCGATCTCGCGGCCAATGCCCGAGGACGCTCCGGTGACGACGACGTGGCGATCGCGGGGGGACATGGGAGGCTCCGTGGGTGGCTTCTAGCTTTCAGCTTTCAGCTTTCAGCTTTCAGCTTTCAGCTTTCAGCTTTCAGCTTT
>CAYHRZ010000314.1:0-6486 GCA_964359125.1 uncultured Klebsiella sp.
CCGCGGACATCAACACGGTCATCAACGCCTTCAACAGCGATCACCTCGACGAGACCGTGCGCTGGGTCGTCGCCCACCACCCGCACGTGCGCCACTTCGTGTGGAACAACATGGATCCAAACATGAACCGGGCGGAGCGAAACCCGGACGTGATCCCGCGCCTCGGGGAGTTCGAGCTTTCGCTGCGCGCGGCGATGCGCTTCCTCAGCGCGACGGGTCGCACCTTCCGCGCCGAGCGGGTCCCGCTGTGCTTCATGCCCGAGTTCCCGGAGAGCAGCACGGAAACACGGAAGATCGTCAAGGAGGAGGAACGCTGCATCCGCTTCCTCGACCGCAAGGGCTTCGTGCTGCAAAAACAGTTCCTCCACGGCAAGGCTGCCGCCTGCGACGCCTGTGCCCTCGACCCCGTTTGCGCCGGTCTCTACTCGATGAACTACCACTACGACCCGGCGGAGTTGTTCCCGGTCCCCGGCGACCCGGTCGACGTCATCCGCCGTGTCCTCCGCCGCGAACCCGAAGCGGCCCTGGTCGAGCGCGTGCTCGCCCGGAGGGGACAACGGTCGGACGAGCAACCCGACGACCACGGGCAGCGATCCAGAGACGGCGGCACGGTCACGCCCCAACACCAAGAGAGCGCCCGCGTCGTCGCGGGGGCGAGGCCCTAAGACATGCCCGATGTATCAAAAAAACACCCGAGAAATGTGGATGGACCCTGGTTCGTGGACATGAACTGTATCAGTTGTGACACCTGCACCGACATCTCACCCGAGATCTTCGGTCGCGACGACGACCGCCGCGCCTTCGTGCGCGAACACCGGCCAGAGGAGGCGAAACTGTTCCAGTTCGCCGTGGAGTCTTGCCCGGTCGAGGCGGTGGGTGAAGAGCCGGGCGACTAGCGGACCGGCTGGTAGAAGCCGACCGTCCCCGCGGCAGCCACGTCGAGGTCCCCCTCGGCCACGTAGTCCAGGGTCGCAAAGGGCGTGCCGCCCGGCGCGGCCTCGCCGATCGACCGGTAGTAGAGCGTGCCCTCGCCCGCCTCCACCCAGCGCGCCGGTCCGAGTCGCTCCATCACCCCGCGAAACGCCTCGTTGCGGTGGCCGTACGCCGGGGCCACCACCACCGTGCCGTCGCCCAGCGCGGGCACCGTCTCCGCGAGGAACGCCCACTCCTGGTGGGTGGCCCAGCGAGGCTGCATGCGGCCCAGTCCACCGAGCAGCGGGACCACCACCACCAGCGGCCCCCAACGCCCGAGGCGGGCCGCGCCCAGCCCGACGAGCACACAAAGTCCGGTGAATCCAAAAAGTTGAAGGCGAAGGGCGTCCGCCAGAGGCCAGGACTTCGGGACGAAGGGCAGGGTGGCCACGAGCGTCCAGGCCAGCGCCCGGAGCGCCACGGGTCGACCCCGCGACGACCACAGCCCGAGCGCCGCGAGCACCCACCAGGCTGGACTGGTGTAGCCGGCGTCGGCGAACAGCGCGAATCCGCCCCCGGGGTCGGTCTGACCGAACCGGGGCGACAGGCCGTGAAGCCAGGTGTCGAGCGAGAAGTATCGTTCAACCCGGAGTAGTTCGTGGCCTCCCTGGTGTACGGTGGCGACCCTGGCTGCCCCCGCCCCCGCGAGGCCGACGACCGCGGGCCAACTGGTGGGGGTGCCCAGGGCGAACGCCGCCGCCACCGGGAAGGCGAGCGCGAGGTCGGGGCGGATCCAGGCCGCCGACGTGGCCGCCGCCGCTGCCCCGAGCGCAGCGGCCCAGCGCGTCCTCCCGCGCTCCGCACGCGAGTGGGCGGCGAGAAACACCGCCAGCACAGCGAAGAACACCCCCGAGACGTGCATGGCCTCCGAGCGCGACAAGACGAGGGCCGGCGGGGACAACGCCAGCGCCAGAGCCGCCGACCACCCCGCCAACCGGGATCGTGTTTCACGGGCGACCAGCGCGTAGCCCAGCCCCACCGTCGCACACGCGTAGCCGAGGTTCGTGCTGAAGACGGCCGCCGGTGTGGCGCCCAGGATGGCTACGCCGGGCTCCATCGCGACCGCGAAGCCCGGCCCGTAGGGGCCACCGCCTCGCTCCCCGAGCGCCAGGAGGAGCTTCTCGAACGACGCGCCGGCCCCGTTGAACAAGCCAGGCGCAATCGCCAGTCGTCGCAGGACCAGCGCGACGGCGGCCGCCAGCAGCAGGCCCAGGGCCCGGCCTCGGAGCAACCATGCGCCCACCCCGACCGCCACCCACCCGCAGGTGCGCAGGGCAGGGACGAGGACAGCGTCCGGAACGCTGACCCAAGGCGCCGAAGCATCGCCGACGACCGGCCCCGGCAGCGCGACCTCCGGCGGTGCAGCGGCCAGGACCACGCCGGAGCGGCCGAGCAGGCCCGACGACGCCGCCGCGGGCAGCGCCGCGCACCACGGCATCAAGTCCACCGGCGCCAGTGCCCCCTCCACCAGCTCGGGCCGGGGAAAAATCACCAGCCCACCCGCCTCGCACACGCCCTGGTGCACGCCGTCGTAGAGGGTGAGCTCCGCCACCATGGCCGCGCCGTCGCCCGAGCGCATCGTGTAGCGCTCATACTCTGGGTGCCTCAAGATCCCTGTTACTACCGTGCTACTGAGGGTGTCGCCCACGGCCGCGAGCAGCCCCTGGCGAACCTCCACCGGGTCGGCCGCCGAGGCCCGCCCGGCGACCACGAAGAGGATGACGGGGATCACGTCGACAACGAGCCCCTCGTGAAGTTGGTGGTTGAGCCCGGACGCCGATCAACCTATACTGCTGGGATCGGAGGTGTCCCATCCGGCACGCCCTCTTCCTCCTCCTCGGTACCGCCCTGCTCGTTGGTTGCGACAACGACGACGGGATCACAAAGTATAAAGAACCGCCGGTGGTCGCGATCGAGACCCCGGTCGACGGTGCGTCGCTCAACGAGGGCGTTGCCGTCTCGATGACGGGGCGCGTGGTCGACGAGGTGTACGCCACGTCGCTGTCGTCGATCAGCTCGACCTGGTCGGTGAACGGCGAGCGGGTGTGCGAGGGCGCGGTGTTCGACGCCAACGGGATCTCCGACTGCACGCACGTGTTCTCCCGAGGGGAGGCCACCGTCACGCTCACCGCCACCAACCCCGACGGCCAGAGCGCCAACAGCAGCGTCACCCTCACGATCAACAAGAACGAGGCGCCCTCCGCCGAGATCATCACGCCTGAGTACGGCGTCGAGTACTACAGCAACGGGCTCACCCTCTTCGAGGGGCTGGTGTCGGACGGCGAGGACCTCCCGGAGGAAATGACCGTCGCGTGGACCTCGTCCATCGACGGCGCCTTGCCGTTCTCGGCGAGCCCCTCCAGCGACGGCAAGACCACGGGGACGTTCGAACTCACCGCCGGTGAGCACCAGATCACGCTGGACGTGACCGACAGCACCGGTCGCACCGGTAGCGACACCACGACCATCCAGGTACTCGACGGCAGCCGCCCGGAACTGGAACTTGTCTCCCCCACCTCGGGAACCGTCGTCAACTACGGCGACCGGGTGTACTTCGAGGCCCTCGTCGACGACCTCGAGGACGACCCCGCGGATCTCGCGATGGTGTGGGAGTCCGACCTCGACGGGGTGTTCTCCACCCAGGGCGCCTCGTCGTCGGGCGTGGCCGACTTCACCTACGACAACCTCACCAACGGCACGCACACGATCACGGTGTACGCCACCGACAGCGACGGGCTCACCGCGAGGGACAGCGCGACGCTCTACGTCAACACCGCGCCCGACGCGCCGGTGATCCACATCGAGCCGGACCCCGCCGGGAGCGACGACAACCTCACCGTGGCGCTCGACACCGCCGCCTACGACGCCGAGGGCGACGCGATCACCTACCTCTACGCCTGGTACCTCAACGGGGTCGACAGCGGCCTGAGCAGCAACCCCCTCCCCGCGACCGCGACCACCCGTGGCGACGTGTGGACCGTGTACGTCACGCCCAACGACGGCAACATCGACGGCGCCGCGGGGCTCGACAGCGTCACCATCGGCAACGGTGCCCCCACGCTGTCGAGCGTCTCGATCTCGCCGACGACCGCCTACACCGACGACACCCTCACCGCCCTTCCCCTGGGCTACTCCGACCCCGACGGCGACGCCGAGGGCTACCACTACCAGTGGTACGTCAACGGCACCGCGGTGAGCGGCGCCACCGACGTGACCCTCGACGGCAGCAGCTTCGTCAAGACCGACGCCGTCACCGTGGAGGTCTGGCCCTGGGACGGCCGCGAGGAGGGCACGAGCGTCACCTCGGGCACGCGCACGATCCAGAACTCCCTGCCCACCGCCCCATCGGTCGACGTCACGCCGAACTACCCGGAAGACGACGAGACCCTGACGTGCAGTGTCACCTCGGCCTCCACCGACGCCGACGGCGACAGCGTCACCTACAGCTACGCCTGGTCGGTCGACGGCGTGCTCTCGGCCCTCACTTCGCAGACGGTGGCGTCGTCGTACACCACCGACGGCGAGGTGTGGCTCTGCACCGTCACCCCCGACGACGGCACCGCCAGCGGTTCCACGGGATCCGACTCGGTGACCATCGGCGACTACACGGCGCCGAGCGCCCCGGTGCTCAACAGCCTGGACGGCTACCGCAACGAGACGACGGTGGCGGTCACCGGCAGCACCGAGGCCTTCGCCTCGGTGACGCTCTACATCTCCACTTCCTCGGGTGTCACCACCGACACGGGCACCGCCAACGGCGCCGGCAGCTTCAGCTTCAGCGAGGGCCTCACCGCAGGTTACAGCTACAGCTTCTACGCCACCGCCACGGATGCCTCCGGCAACACCAGCAGTGTCAGCAACGTCGTGAGCACAGAAGTGTGCGACCCGGGTGACGACTACGAAGACAGCTCCACCTATGGCGAGAGCTGCTCGGACCCGGTGATCGACTGGTCCACGCTGGCCGACGACGGGGCCACCACCATCGAGTTCACGGGGAACATCCTCGACAGCACCGACGAGGATTGGTACCTCATCGAGACCAGCGACGCATCCACAAGTGGCATTAACTACTACCGCTTCCACGTTGAAATGACGACGGGCACCAGCGAGTACGGCTTCGCAGTGTACGAGGGAGGCTGCACGGAGAGCTACCTCGACTGCGGCAGCGGGTCCTCCACCGACCCCGAGGGATCGGGCTACACCGAGTACGAGTTCTTCGCGGAGGACCAGGGCGAGGGTAGCCACAGCATTCCCACCGAAACGCGCACCTGCTCCACCAGTGGCATCTACAACGAGTGCGAGGATCTCTCGTCGTCGTACTACATCCACGTCTTCCGGACTTCGACCAGCTACTCCTGCCAGGAGTACACGCTGCAGATCACCAACGGGGCGTGGTAGGGGCCGCCGCCCCGGGAACCGTGGCCACCGCCCCGGGGAACCGTGGCCGCGCGATTCATCGCGCTCCACTCACCACGGCGCGACGAGGTCCAGCGTGAACACCGACGTTTCCGCCTTCACCATCGAGAAGTTCTCCGCGAACCAGTAGGTCCCGTCGGGCGCGGGCGCGCCGACGCACACGCAGGCCAGGGCGTCGGGGAAGGTGCCATAGGTCGTCGTCACCCACTCGTAGCGCTGGGGCGTGCAGGCGCCGGTGCCATTGCTCGCCATGTCGCCGTCGTCGCTGTCGGCCAAGGCCATCACGGTGGGCGTGCCACTACCCTCGTCGCCCCAGGCCCACGACGACAGGATGATGTCAGAGGCGGCAATGTCCCAGACGAACACCCCTACCTCGGTTCCCGAGGAGTACCGCGCGCCCCGCCTCACATCGACCCGCCCGTCATCGTCCATCCGCCCGCGCACGACGTTCTCGTCCACCACCACGCCGGTGTCGCCGTCGTCCCGCCACGTCCACGCGCTCACGACGTCCGGGGCGATGAAATTATCCGCAAAAATGCCGCCCGAACCCGCCGCTGCGGGGTCGTCGCAGCCGAGTAGCGCTAGCGCGACCACCACAGCGGCACGTGATTGTCGGAGCTACTGTCCTGCCCGGGCAACCAGTAGGGGGTGCTCGACGGGTCTTGCCCCTCCCTGGCCTTCGCGGGGTCGATCGACGTGACCCAGATCTGCGAACTGGTGGGGTTCTCCACCGGGTAGGGCCGCTTCGACGAGAACCCGAACCACAGCACGTCGTCGTCGGGCAACGGCGCCCACCGCGCCCAGCTGTTCTGGATCGGTCCTTCGCCGTTGGCCATGTCGAGCCGGATGGGTGTGCCGCCAGCGGCCGGAACGATGAACAGCTCCGCGTCGGGATCCGAACGGCTGTCGCCCGTGGAGCGGTTGAAGACAACCCACTCCCCATCCGGCGAGAACTCTGGGTAGTACAGGTTGTACCCCTGCTGCCGCGCTACGAGCACCTCGGGTTCTCCGAGGGTGGTGCCCTCCCAGGGGATCTTGACAATCTCGCCGTAGACGAAGCTAAACTCGTCGACGAAGTCGCCCGGACCGCGAATTTCC
>CAYHRZ010000315.1:0-6473 GCA_964359125.1 uncultured Klebsiella sp.
CACGCCCGATGTGAAGGCCTTCCAGCTTGGCAAGGAGTACGGGAACAACGGGCAGTGCAATCCCACCTACTTCACGGTCGGGAACCTGGTCCAGTACCTCCAGCAGCTGAGGGAAGAGAAGGGGATGACGCTCGACGAGATCAGGTCGAAGTACGTCTTCCTCACCGCCGGCGCCTGCGGGCCCTGCCGCTTCGGCATGTACGTCACCGAGTACCGCAAGGCCCTGCGCGACGCGGGCTTCGACGGCTTCCGGGTGGTGCTCTTCCAGCAGCAGGGCGGACTGAAGCAGGCGACCGGCGACGAGTCCGGCCTGGTGATCGACCAGAAGTTCGTCTTCGGCCTGGTCCGCGCGCTGATGGCGGGCGACGTGCTCAACCTCCTGGCCTACCGGGTCCGCCCCTACGAGGTCACGCCGGGCGCCACCGACGAGGCCGTGGGCGAGTGTAGGGAAATCCTCTCCAAGGCATTCGGGAACGACGGCTCGGTGGTGAAGGCCCTGTGGCGCTGCCGCCAGCGGATGGCGAAGGTCGAAGTGGATCGTACGCAGCCGAAGCCCGTGGTGTCCGTCATCGGCGAGTTCTGGGCCATGACCACCGAGGGCGACGGCAACTACCACCTGCAGCGCTTCCTGGAGCAGGAAGGCGCCGAGGTCGACGTGCAGGGGGTCACCAACTGGCTCCTGTTCATGGTCTGGGAGAACCGCTTCGACACCCTGCAGCGGCAAACCCTCAAGGACGACGACACCGCGCGCAAGGGTCTCTCCGGCAAGGACGCCACGAAGAAGCTGTGGATGCTCCAGGCCGCCGAGGCCGCCGTGCGCGGCCACTTCCAACTCTACGCCCACGCCATCGGCCTGCACGGGTACCACCTCCCCGACATGGAGGCGATCGCCTCGCTGGCCAAGAAACACTACGACAACCACGTCCGCGGCGGCGAGGGGCACATGGAAGTGGGCAAACTCGTCCACTTCATCGAGGACCGCGTGAACCACATGACGATCTCCGTCAAGCCCTTTGGCTGTATGCCCTCGTCGGGCGTCAGCGACGGCGTCCAGGCCGCGGTGACGTCGCAGTTCCCCCAGGCGATTTTCCTCCCCATCGAGACGACGGGCGACGGCAAGGTGAACGTGCAGAGCCGGGTGCAGATGATGCTCTTCCGCGCTCGGCAGAACGCGCGAGCCGAACTGGAGCAGGCGCTCGCGGAGTCCGGCCTCGACGAGGCCACCTTCAAGGCCCGGGTGAGCGGGTCGCGCCGCTGGCGCAGCGCCTTCTGGCGCCCGGCGCACCGGTTCGCGGGCGTGGCCGCGAACCTGGCCTACGCGGTGTCGTAGCAGCGTGGCCCCCCCTGGCCGCGCGATTCATCGCGCCTGGGCCTCCCAGGCTCAGTCGAAAAACGGCGTGTCCTCAAACTCCTCGCACCACTTCATGTCGCCCTCGCCCGCCACCTGCCCGCTGCCCGGGTACTCGGTCCCCTCGAAGTCGTAGGGATCCTTCCCGGAGTAGCTGTCCATCGACAGCGCGAAGGTGCCACCGTCGCTGTCGCCCTCGAGGTCGAGGGTGTAGGCACTGGGACTGCCGTTCCAGTAGAGGCCGTCGAAGATCCAGCCGTCTTCGCCCACCACCCAGGTCCCGTCCATCCAGCAGTTCACGCTCAGCGCGGCCGAAGCGGTCACGTCCCCCTCGGCGAGTTCGAGCGACAATTCCCCGCTCCAGGACGGCACGTTGACGGTGAGGGTGCAACTGCCCGATGGCTGGAACAACTCAGGGCCGTCGCCGCTCTCGCTGTACAAACCGCCGTCGAGCGCGTTGGCCACGTCGTGACAGTCCACGCCCTCGGCGATGCTCATGTACAGGAAGAGGGTGTCGTCGCTGGCGTAGAAGTAGGTCGCGCTGTCCCACACCTCGGCGCGACTGTCACGGGCCTCGATCGTCCCAAGGAGCACCGGGACGTCGGCGTCCTCGGCCGGGGGGCAGGCCAGGAAAAGGAGAAGTGTCACTCGGGATCCTCCGTGCTGTCGGACAGGTTTCCGCTGGCGCGGCCGGCCAGGTAGCTTTCCATGAAGGGCGTGATGTCACCGTCGAGGAAGCGGTCGGTGTCGCCGGTTTCCATGCGCGTGCGCAGGTCCTTGACCATGCGATACGGCTGCAGGACGTAGCTGCGAATCTGGCTGCCCCACTCGATTTTCTTCTTCGTAGCGTTCTGCGCGTCGACCAGCGCCTGCCGGCGTTCCAACTCGCGCTGGTATAGGCGAGCGCGCAACATCTTCATCGCCGTCGCCTTGTTCTTGTGTTGGCTTCGCTCGTTCTGGCACTTCACCACGATGCCGCTGGGCACGTGGGTGATGCGCACGGCGCTGTCGGTCATGTTGACGTGTTGCCCACCGGCGCCGCCCGAGCGCATCGTCTGGATCTCGAGGTCCTTGTCGTCGATGACCACCTCGATGCTGTCGTCGACGTCCGGGTAGGCACCCACCGACGCGAAGGCGGTGTGACGGCGCGCGTTGGCGTCGAAGGGGGAGATGCGGACGAGGCGGTGCACGCCGATCTCGCCCTTGAGGTAGCCGTAAGCATGGTCGCCCTCGACCTCGATCGTGCAGCTCCGGATGCCCGCCTCCTCGTGGAGCTGCTCGTCGACCAGCGTGCACCGGAACCCCATGCGATCGGCCCACCGCAGGTACATGCGCTTGAGCATGTCGGCCCAGTCCGAGGCGTCGGTCCCGCCGGCACCGGCGTTGATCTCCAAGACCGCGCTGGCGTCGTCGCCCTCCTCGCCGAGCAGGCGCCGCACCTCCAGGGATCGGACGGCCGGCTCCAGGGCGCTCACCATTTCGGCGGCCTCCCGCTCGGCCCCCGGGTCGCCGAGCTCCTCCGCCAGTTGCAACATCGTCTCGGCGTCGGACAACGAGCGAACCAGCGCTGCGAAGCGATCGACCACCTTGGCGAGCGTGTTCTTCTCGCGCTGCAACTCGCGTGCCCGCGCGGCGTCGGTCCAGAACTCGGCGAAACCCGCCTGGTGGTCGAGGTCGGCTACGCGCTGCGCGCGGCGTTCGATGTCAAAGGTGCCCCCGGAGCGCGTCGACGCGTGCTCTGAGGTCGGCGGTGGTCTCGGCGAGGTCGGATGCCATTTGGCGGTGCTAACACCCGGCGCGCGCGTCAGAACTCGTTGGCGGAGCCAGTGTCCCAGGTGCCGGTGTTTTGCTCCGTCGCGAAGTACGAGGCCGCCTCCGAGTCGCCGTCGACGTTGCTCGTCCCCTCCACCTGGAGGCTGGTCTCATCGCCGACCGGGATGCTGTAACGACCCCGGACCTTGGCGAAGGGCTGCCAGCCGATGGTGTCGAAGCCGCCGGCGGTGCCGACCTCGGGCCACTCCACCGCCAACTTGTCGGTGGCGTCGAGGGCCAGGTCGCCCGGGTACCAGACCGTCTCCTCCACGAAGGTGTCCCAGGTGGCGAAATATGCCAACTCGGCCACCCGGATCGCCTCGACGTTCGGCGGGATCTCGGCGCGAAGCGTGCGAAACTGCGTGTCGCGCCAGGAGGTGATGCCGATGGCAGCGAGCACGCCGACCAGCGCCACCGTGATCATCAGCTCGGTGAGGGTGAAGGCGCGGCGCAGCATCGCCTCAGCGTAGCGGAGTTTGCGGGCGTTCACAACGCTCGGCCGACCAGCCCCGGCTCGGACACCCCGAGCGCACGCAGGCAACGCGCCTCCTCGGCGGCCATCCGGGCGTCGTCGCCCGGTGCCTCGTGGTCGTGCCCGAAGAGGTGCAACAGCCCGTGGACGAGCAGCACGCGAAGCTCGACGTCCACGGGGTGGCCCAGCGACGCCGCCTGGCGTCGCGCGGTGTCCAGGCTGACCACCACGTCGCCGAGCACCTCGTCGTCCATGGCAAACGACAGCACGTCGGTGGGGCCCTCCTTGCCGCGGTACTGCTGGTTTAGCGACGCGATGAAGGCATCGTCGCACAACAGCACGCTGAGCTCGGCAGTCGGGCGGCCCAGCAGCCGCAGGAGCGCCACCCCGTCGGCCCGCAGGGCACGCGCGGGTCCGCGGACCCCCTGGCTGCGCACCGCTACCGGCATCAGTCGTCGGTCTCGCGGGGTCGCGGCGGGGTGTCGGTCTCCACGCTCTCGTAGTCGGGCATGGTGCCCGCGCCGTAGTCGGGCATGGTGCCCGGGCTGTCCTCGGGCAGCGCCGCCGGTGCCGCCGCCCCCGGCGCGCGCAGGGGGCTGACGATCTCCAGCGTGATGCTGCCCTGCTTGGGCACCGGGACGAAACGGCCACCGCCCGAGGAGATCGCCGCCGTGGTAGGGTACTCCACGCGGTGGTGGTAGATGCCGAGCAAGACGGCCACGAAGCTGTCGGCGATGCGGTAGAGCTCCTTGAGCGTGATGGGGCACTCCTCGAGTTGCCCGTCGCTCATCACGTTGTTGATGATCGACTGGATCATCGCCCGGAAGCGCTCCTCAGAGGGCTCGCGGATGGTACGGCAGGCCGCCTCGACCTTGTCGGCGAGCATGATGATGCCCGCCTCGCGCGTGTTGGGCTTCGGCCCCGGGTAGCGGAAACGGCTGTCGTCGACCGCGGCACCCGCCGCCTGCTCCTTGGCCCGGTTGTAGAAGTACGGGATGAGCCCCGTGCCGTGGTGCATGAAGATGTTGTCGTAGATCGGCCGAGGCAGGTTGTGCTGCCTTGCCAGGACACCGCCATCCCGCACGTGGTTGATCACGATCTGCGCGGAGTCCTCGGGCGAGAGCCGGTCGTGGCGGTTCTGGCCGTCGCGCTGGTTCTCCACGAAGAACTGGGGTTTCACCCCCTTACCGATGTCGTGGAAGTAGCAGGCCACCCGGGCGAGCAGGGCGTTGGCCCCGATGGTCTCGCAGGCAGCCTCCGACAAGGAGCCCACGATGACGCTGTGGTGGTAGGTGCCTGGCGCCTGCAACATCAGCTTCCTCAACAACGGGTGGTTGAGGTTGGACAGTTCGAAGAGCTTGTAGTCCGTGAGGAAGCCCATCGACTCCATCGCCGGCACCAGGCCCAGGGCGAGCATGGCCCCGAGGATGCCGGACGCGAAGGCAGCCACCGCGAGGTAGGTCGCCGCTGACCAGTCCAGGCCACCGGCCACTGCCGCGGACCCCTGGGCCTGCACCAGCGTGACGAGCAGCACGAGGCCCGCGCCCACCACGCCCGCGAGGGCGCCTGCCCTGAGTACGTTGAGCCGCTCCCTGGCCTGCCCCACCGCCCCGGCCGCCACCGTGGCGGTGACCAGGTACCAGCCGGCGGAGAGGGCCGAGGCGTCCATGAGCGCGGCCGAGAGGATCGACGCCACGATCGAGAAGATCAGCGCACTCTCGCTGTTCACCAGGATCCGCACCAGCATGGCACCACCCGCGACCGGCACCAAGAGGCCCGCCACCGCGTGCGCCTGCGCGGCGGGGGCCACGATGTCGCCCGAGGAGAGCACGAGCCGAGCTACGCCCAGCACCAGCACCAGCACCAGTCCCATCGCCTCCAACTCGGCCTGCCGGCGAGCGAACTTCCGCATCGTGTTGCGCGCGAAGCCGACCGGCGCGAGCACCACCACCGAGGCGAAGGCCAGCCACACCCCGAAGCGCCAGCCGCCGCCTACCGAGCCGTCCGCGGCCCGCAGGCTGGCGAGGACCGCCGCCTGCCGGTGGTCGATGATGTCGCCGGCCCGAACGATTCGGGCCCCGCTGCGGACTTGGAGCGCCACGGGCTCCACGTCGTCCACGGCGGCAGTCCGGCGCTCGGCCGTGAGCACTTGGTTGGGCGCGAAGTTCGGGCGGATCATCCCCCGGGCAACCGCCGCGCTGGCCTGCACCAGCGCCGGGTCGGCGGTGCCGGCGTAGCGCTCCACGACGTGGAGGGAGATGGCCTGTCGCGCCTCCTCGGGGGTTCGCAACTCGCCGAAGTCTTCCAGTCGCGACTCCTCCCGCAGGCCGCCGACAAGGGCCACGACCGTCACCGGGCGCGCGGGGGTGGGCAAGTCACGCCGGTCGCGGATGACGGGCCGCCTCAGCCCGACGGCGACCAGTTCGGCGACCAGCGCCTCTGCCTCGGTGGAGTAGCCGTGGCCCACGACCACGGCCAGGGCCTCGGGCTCCACCGCGATCTCCAACGCGGTGGTGAAGTCGCGAGCGATCGCCGCCGTGACCTCGGGGGTGGGCTCTCGGCGACCGGCCGCCTCCGCATCGAGTTGGGCCGAGCGCGAGCGGCGGCGGGCCATGTCGAAGGCCTGCTCCACCTGCCCTTCGAGTCGCTTGAGCAGGCCATTGTCCACGTCGAAGACCGGGGCCACCAGCGCCTCAGCCGCGACACGGCGTTCGGCGGTGGCCGCCTCGTCGACGAAGGGGAAGGCGTAGGGTGCAACCACGTCGTCGGCTGCCACCGACCCGACCGGCATCGCGTCGGGGACGCCGCTGCGCCAGTCCGTGAGCAACGCGGCCGAGGCCA
>CAYHRZ010000316.1:0-6469 GCA_964359125.1 uncultured Klebsiella sp.
GTATTCCGCGTGTTGCAGTCCGAGAGCCACTACGGCGTGCCCGCCACGCTGCGGCTGTACCTGCGCGCGGCCATCGGCAGCCTGTTCCACACCCCCGACGGCAGGCCGCTCACCTTTCGCGACCTCGACCTGCCCCTGCTCATCGTCGCCACCGGGCTCGGCGTCGACGCGCTCAAACACGACATGTCGTACTACGAGCACTTCCTCGACGACGCGGTGAGCGCCGACTTCAAGCTCCGCCCCTCCCGCGCCCAGAAAATCGGCCAGGTCGCCAACATCTTCCGCGAGTTGATGGCGTCACCCGACGCGCTGCGCGAGGTGGTCTTCGGCGCCGAGGAGAGCACCCTCGACGCCGACATCCTCGACGCCGCCGGCTTCTCCTCGTCGATCCCCGGCCTCATCCACTACGACATCTACCGCGACGACAAGCGCATGAAGGCGCTGCTCGACGACCTCTACGCCCGCCACGGGATCACCCGGCTCGTGGAGGGCGGCATCGTCAACAACGTGCCGGTGCGCCCGGCCTACGCGGAGGTGGTGCGTGGGCGCATCAAGCGCCGCAACGCCTTCTACCTGGCCCTCGACTGCTTCCCACCGCGCGTCCGCAGCGTCATCTTCTACCCGATTCAAACGCTCGTGCGTCCGAACGTGGTCCGCAACGTGGCCTACGCCCACCAGTACATCGCCCTCGAACGAACGCTGTCGCCGTTGAACCTGGTCCCCGGCATCGACGACGTGATGCGGGCGCAGCAGTGGGCCATGACCGAGATGGAGCCGCACATGCCGTTCATCGAGGCCAGTTGCCGCACGCTGCGGCCGATCTGAGGCTAGCCTGGGCGTGATGCTCCTCGTCGCCGCCGCGCTGGCCAACGGGCTCACCACCCACGTGACGATCAGCGAGTACGCCCTGCAACACCTGGGCGACGACGCGCTCGCGAGCATCGTCAGGGACCCGGATCTCTGGTTGCAACTCCAGAACGGCACCCAGTTCCCCGACGGCGGCTACCCGCTCGGGCACGCCTACGCCGAGACCGCCCACTGGGAGCCCTTCCAGGACCGCTACCTGGCGTGGATCGCCAGCACCTACGCCGGCGACTTCAGCTCGCTGGAAGCACGGCAACACGTGGCCTTCTTGATGGGCCTCTCGTCGCACGGCATGGCGGACCAGGTCTTCGACTCGCTCTACATGCAGCGGGCCTACGTGTACGACGTCGACAGCGACTGGCAGGACACGTCGATGGACACCGCCACCGACGTCGCGATCGCCGAGCGCACCGGGGGACAAGACACCGTCGACGCCTGGGCCGACTGGGACACGATGGTCTTGCTGATGGGCGAGGCCGGCGTCGAGGTCGACGTCGACACCCTCCAACAGGGCCAGGCACTCACGCAGGTGGCGATCAGCTTCGGGCGCACGGCGGGCTCCATCCCGGAACAAGCCGAGCTTTACCGCGAGCAGTACCCCTGGGCCTACGAGCACATCCTCGACGAGTCGATCCACGGGAGCCCACCCTGGGAGGCCAAGGTCGTGGCGGAGTACTGGAAGGTCCGCTGGGCGCGGCTCAACGGGCAACAAGCCGACAACGAGCCGGTGATCTACACTTTCCCCCGGGACGGCGACTACGGTCACCCGGTCGATGCTTCCACGGTCGAGTCGCGACTGACCATCGTGACGTCGCGAGCGGTGGTGGCCGACCTGGTGGTGCCCGATTTCTTCACGGTCACCGACGCCGAGGGCAACGACTACCACGTCGACCCCTGGGTGTTCTACGGGACCGGCTCTCACACCATCCACCTGGTCCCGGGGGCCGACTGGCCGGGCGACACCGACTTCGACGTGACGGTGCACGCGGGCATCCCGTTCATCGACGGGACCGACTCCACCCGGGACGTCACCTTCGCGTTTTCCACGCGCGCCCCGCCCGCGGAGGGCGAACCGCCGGTCTACGAGGACACGTGCGGCTGCTCGGCGCCTGCCACCGCCCCCGGCGCCGCCCCCGGCGCCGCCCCCGGCGCCGCCCCCGGCGCCGCCTTCGCGGCGCTCGCCGCCCTCGCGGCCCTGCGTCGATCAAGGCCCCCTCGAGCGCCATGAACGGCGCCGCCACTTACCCGTGAGTGTGGCCGCGAAGCGGACCGTGGTCGCGAAGCGAAACGTGGTCGCGAAGCGAAACGTGGTCGCGCGATTCATCGCGCCTGGGCCCTCCCCGCACCCTCAACCACATCTTGACATCGATCCCCGTGGCGGTCCGCGCGGCCCTGGTGCATCTTGCGGCCGCTCCACCCGCTGCCCAGGAACCCCCATGCTGATCGCACTGCTCCTCTCCGCCTGCGCCCCCGAAGAAACCCTGGTCCTCGGCGAGGGCCTCGACGTCCCGGCCACCGAGAAGATCTACCGGGGCTCCGACCCCACCAAGAAGTACCACGACGCCGTCGTCGCGCTGCACCAGCGGAGCCGCCGCAGCGTGTACACCACGCCCTTCTGCACCGGCACGCTCATCGGGGAAGACTGGGTGCTCACCGCCGCGCACTGTGTCACCACCGGCTCGGGCGGCACGATGTCGGCCTCGAAGATCGCGATCTACGTGGGCGACGACCCGAGCGTGGACCTCGCGTCGAACCTGTACTACGTCAGCGCCGTCACCCGGCACGCGTCCTACAGCGACACCACGATGTACAACGACATCGCGGTGCTCGAGCTGTCCACCCCGGTCACCAGCGTCGACCCGGTGCCCTACCTGCCCAACTCGCTGAAGCTCAGCAGCGCCGACGTGGGCGACGACGTCAACTTCTCGGGCTTCGGCTACGACGAGAGTGGTGACTACGGCGTGAAACAACAGGTGAGCCTCCCCATCGACGGCTTCGGGTGCTCCGTGAGCGGCTGCGCCGACGCCGGCTCCACCCGCAAGCAGTTCGCCTACGAGCAGGACGACAGCGGGGGCACCGGCCCCTGCACCGGCGACTCCGGCGGCCCGGCGATCATGGTGCGCAGCGGCGACCCCTACGTGGTGGGCATCACCAGCTACGGCGACAGTCGCTGCCGCGTGTACGGCGTGAGCACGCGGGTCGACGCCTACGCGACCTGGATCAACACCCAGACGGGGTTGTAGCGACACCGCACGAGCGGTTGGATAGGCCTCGCCGTCCACCCGGCGGCACCGATGTTCCACCTTGCGCTGTTCTCCAGCCTCGCCCTCGCCGGCAGCGATCCCTGCTCCGCCTACAAGGTCACCGAGGACCAGTTCGGCGGCGGGAGCAACGTGGAGGCGGTGGTGCAGATGATCACCCAGTTCACGCCGGTGTCGCTCATCTTCCAGGTCAAGAGCGGCACGGCGGAGCTGTTGCTCACCGTGAAGGAGGGTGGGGCCATATCCGCAGGGATCCCGGCGGGCGTAGAGGTGCCCTTCAAGCTCGAAGACGGCACCATCCTCAAGCTCAAGACGGTGCGCGACACCGCCACCAAGCCCTACGTCTCCGGCGACAGCATCATGACCTTGATGCCGTACTCTCTGGGGCTCTCCGCCGGTGACGTGGCCAAGTTCGCGGAGTCGCCGCTGGTGGCCGCGCGGCTTCCCCTGTCCTCCGGCCCCTACGACTGGAGCGCCAACAAGGGCGTGCAGAAGTCGATGACCAAGGCGGCCACCTGCGCGCGCAACCACGTGGTCGATCCCGTCACCAGCGCACCCGCCCCGGGCGTACCTGCCGAGCAGTAGCCGAGCGCGGGGGGCGTCCCGACGCGCCCGCCCGGGACGCCGACGAGAGCGTGCTAGGATGCGCGGCAGAAACTCGTGAACCGGCGCTCATTCATCCTCGTCGGCGTGGCCGCGCCCGGCATGGCGCTGGCGATGCCGACGGAGGCAATCGAGGCGACGGTCGACCTCGGTCGGCTGGACGAGCACGTCGTGCGACTCCGGCACCGGATGACCACGGCCGGGCGGCGGACTCTCGCGCGTTACCGGCACCAGCTTGCCGGCGGCAAACCACTGTCCGGCGAGGTCGAGACGACCGTCCGGCGCGGTCTCGCCGCGATGTCTGTGGTGCCGTCGCTCCGGCGAATGACTCCCGCCGAGCAGGCAACGCCCGCCGTCCAGGCCTTGCTCGCCGAAGTGGTCCTCGACGTGGGATCCTACGTCCTGGCGGCGCACGACGCGGTCGAGGCCATGCTGACCGTCGACGGCCCCGGCGGTCGCGAGGCCGTCGTGGCGATGCTTGTCAGCCTCGGCGACCAGGCCGACGACGACGACTTCGGCCGGAGCTCACTGGTCACGCTGCGCCGGGCGCGGCGGGAACTCCAAGAGCGGGTCGCGACCGGGGGCGCGGAGGCGGTAGCGGCCGACCTCAGCAGCACCCTGGTCCGGCTGCACGCGGAGGCCGGCATGCTCGCCGCCGAACCCGACGGAGCCGCAGCCAGCCTCGCCTCGGCCACCCCCAGCCGAGAGCTGGATCTCCCCGGCCGCGTGCTCGCGATGGCGGCGGGGATGCTGATGCTGGGCGTGGGCGTGGTCGGGACGGCACTGCTCGCGAGCGGCCTCGTGGTGCTGCTCGGCGGTGGAAGCTTGGCGGGACTCGGGCTGCTCGTGGCCCTCGTCGGCGGCGCGCTGGCCGTCCTGGGCTTCGCCACCGCCCCGGCGCTACTGCGGCGCGGGCGCCTCCCTTCCCGCACGCGGGCCTGGGACGGCAGCACCCGGCTCGTCCTCGTCCCGTACACGGGTTGGTTCGAGTCGGGCATCGTGCTCGCCAACACCTCGCTGGCGATCACCGTCTACGGCGACGTCTGGCTCCCCCGGGGGCGTGGTCACTGCGACGCGGCTGGGTTTCCCGGCACCCGGGCCGGCCCGGGCGCGCCCGTGCCCGAGTCGCCCCTCGCCGCCTTGGTCGCCCGCACACCAGCGTGGGCGGGGACAGCACTCGATGAGCTCGGGGCAGCCCGCGAGGTGCCCCTGAGCGGCCCGCTGGAGTTTGCGGTCAACGTGCCGGAGGGGATCGCGTCGAGCGTGGGAGGGGCGTTCCAACTCAGGCTAGCGATCACGCGGTAGCCGACGCCCGCCGCGCGGCCGGCACCGCGAAAACGGCCGCCGCCACCAGGAGCCCCGCCGAGGCGTAAAAAGGCGCCCCGTGCCCCACCCGCTCGAAGAGTAGCCCGCCGAGGACCGGCGCGAACACCCGGGCGATGGCGCCCATCGACTGGTTGCTGCCCAGGATCTTCCCCTGCTCCTCCGCCGACGCGCTGCGCGAGACCAGGCTCTGCAACGACGGCGAGGCCACCCCCTGGCCCACGGCGAGGATCGCGAAGCTGGTGAGCAGCGGCACGCCGACGGGCATTTTCGGCAAGAGAGCCAGCCCGAGGGCGATGATCGCCAGCCCCGGCGGCACCAGCGCCGCCTCGCCGAAACGTCTCACCAGGCGGTGGATGAGCCCACCCTGGACGATCGCACCTACCACCCCGATCAAGCCGAACAGTCGTCCCACGTCTTCGGGGCGCAAGCCATGCTCGTGCTCGGCGAACAGGGTGAACGTGGACTCCATCGCCGCGAAGGCGAAGATGTAGATGAAGGTGAGCGCGATGACCTGTCCAGCGCGCGGGTGACGCAGGGCATCGACCAGCGCGGTGGGCGAGATGGGACGGGCCGCGCTCTGGGCCCCGGGTCGGTAGGTCTCCGGCAGCCAGAAATAACCGAGGACGAAGTTGAGCAGCGACAGCCCGGCGGCCACGAAGATGGGCGTCGTCAACCCGAAGCGCGCGAGCTCACCGCCGAGGAAGGGCCCGATGGTGAAGCCGATGCCGAACGCCGCGCCGATGAGGCCCATGCCCTTCGCCCGGGTTTCCGGGGTGGTGAGATCCGCCACGCAGGCCTGGGCGATGGCGATGTTGGCGGTCATCACCCCGTGGAGCGTTCGGAAGAGGAACAACATCCACAAAGAGGTGGCCGAACCGAAGGCGAACAGCGCCACCGCCGTCATCAGGATCGAGAACAACAACAGCGGGCGACGGCCGTACTTGTCGCTAAGCTGTCCCCAGAAGGGCGCCGCGAAGAACTGCCCCAGCGAGAAACAACTCATCATCAGGGTGACTTGCAGCGGCGTGGCGCGGAACGCCTCCGCGTAGAACGCCAGCATCGGGATCACCAGCCCAAAACCCACGAGGTCGAGGACCACCGTGAGGAACACCACCAGCATCGGGCGTTTCATCTAGGCGCGCATCAGCCCCAAAACGTCGTCGTGGACCAGACCGTTGGTGGCGCAGACGCCGTCGACCAGCGGGTTGGCCTGGTTGAACACGTAGGGGACTCCCCGGCCGTTGCTGGTGCGGCCACCGGCGGCCATGACCACCGCCACGCCGCCGCAGATGTCCCACTCGTTGCGCGGCTGGGGCGTGAAGGTGGCCTCCGCCTGCCCCGCGGCCACCCGGCCGAACTTGTAGGCGACGCTGCCCACCGGCAAGAGCGCGAGGCGATCCGTCCACCTCTCGAAC
>CAYHRZ010000317.1:0-6462 GCA_964359125.1 uncultured Klebsiella sp.
GGTGGATCACTTTGCCCGAGCCAGAGGTGGATCACTTTGGGCGGGCCTTGACACCGCCCCGCAGCCGCCGCCCCGCAGCCGCCGCCCCGCAGCCGCCCCGCGGGGCGCCGGATTACCCTCCGCCTCCGGGAGGCGAGATGGCCAAGCGTCGTGATTCAAAGCCCACTGCGAAGCCCCCTTCCCGGACCGACGGTCCCGACATCGGGGAGTTCACCCTGGGTCACCCCGACGAGCAGATGCTGATGCTCCAACTCTGGGAACTCGCCGCCAAGAACACCGAGTTCCCCGGCACCGCGCACCTGCGGATGGTGGCCAACGATCCCGCGACCGGCAAGCAGATGGGCATCAAGTCATACCACCTCGACGCCAACCAGAAGCGGCTGGTGGTGCTGGAGGAACACGAGGGCCGAGTCACCGCCCGGCGCACGCTCCCGCTGAAGCCCTTCGAGGCCGACCGGGGACCGCCCGCGATGGACCCGGGTCCCGAGGCCGCCAGCTTCGAGCGCACCCCCCTGCGGGGGATGGACCTCGACATCGACGAAGAGCCCCGCGACTGGGCCATGCAGGGCATCGACGACCGGCTCCCGGGGCTCGGCGCCGTCGTGGCTACCGTGCGCCTGTTGTCGCGACACCACCACGACGCGTACATCCCCGCGCAGCCGTGCCTGCCCGCGAACGTGTCGCGCCTGGGCGCCACGGTGGCGCGCCTGCGGGCCCGGGAGGGCGTGGAGCGCGTGCTGGTGGAGGGCTGGCTCGACACCGGGGAGGCCCAGGGCCTGGCCTTCGTCTTCGAGGCGGCGACCGCAGAGGGCTGGTGGCTCGCGACGCGGAACTTCCGGCGACGCGCAGGGGGAATCGGCGAGTTCTCGGGTCCGTGGTCCTTCACCGAGCCCCCCGCCAACCTTCCGATGGCGCTACGCGCCCTGCACACGCCGCTGCCAGCCGCCACCGCCTACGACACCGGCGAGCCCCAGGTGCCGGCGGCACCGCCGGTGAACGTCGACCTCGGGCAGTTGCGGGCCGACCAGGAACTTCCCGTGGAACCCGAGGGCTGGGCCGCGCTCGCGGCCTCCCCCTTCGAACGCGACGTCCTCGCCCAGAAGGGCTTCCACGCGCCGCGCGTCGTGGTTTTCCGGGGGCGGAACTGGGAGCGTTGGAACCTCGACGAGGAGCTGCCTACCGACGTCGACGACGTCATCCGCAACATCTGCCAGCGGGGCACCGAGCCCAGCGCCGTGGTGCTGGTGCACTTCGGCGTGGTCCCGGTCGACGGCGCGGCCTACGAGAAGTGCCTCCTCGCGACGGCCGAGGCCGGCGGGCGGCGTCACACGCGCGCCATGCAACTGCGCTTCGACGCGGGGGGCCGGGTGGTCACCTGCCGCTACCTGCGCGCCGAGCCCGGGAAAGACCCGGACGACCTGTGGATCGGCGTCGAGCCCCTCACCCGGCTCACGACAGAGCTGGCGCACCCGGCAGGCGAGGCCTGATCGCCCAGGGGTCCCGCGGCACCCGTCACCCCCGCCGCAAGATCCCCGTCGCACAGCCCATCGCCCCGCCGGCCTTGACGTACTCCGACACCTCCGCCTCGACGACCACCACCCCCGCCGCCTCCAGCCGCGCCCGCGTGCGGGGGCAGCCACCGGGCATCAACACCCGGCCGGGGCCGAGGGTGACGAAGTTCATCGCGCGGCGGGTCTCGGTCTCCTCGTCCGGCGGCAGCTCGACGAGGTCCCAGCCCGACAGGGCCTGGCGAAGCGACGGGGTGAGGTGGGTCGACAGCGCGGCGGCCCGACCCGCGGCGAAGGGGTTCACGGCGCCGAGCAGGTGCTGCACGCCGGGCGACAACTCGGCCTCCACCACCTGCACCCCCATCCCGGCCAGGAGCCAGCGCAATTGCGCCACCCCCTCCGCGTTGGTGCGGCGACCGGTCCCCACGAGCACGGTGCTCGTGTCGAGCCAGAGGGCGTCGGCCCCCTCGAAGGTGGCACGGCCCCGGGGGGTCAAGAGGACCGGCACGCCCAGCGTCGCCAGCGCCTCGGCCACGCCGCGCTCCTCGCCGGCCCGCTGCTCCGCCGCCATCCGGGCCAGCACCGCCCCCTCGGGGGTCATGAAGAACAGGTCGCAACAGAACAGGTGGTTGGGCCGGGGGCGGCTGGGCAAGGACCAGCGGACCGTGACCCCCTCGGCGGCGTAGGCGGCACCGAGCGCTTTCGCCTGGGCACGCAGCGTGCGCAGGTCCGGCCGCTCGAGCATCAGCCAGGTGCCCGGGTCCTCGGCGAAGCGCTGCTCGTCGCCGGGCACCGCCAGCAGCACCTCGTGGAGCGGCGCCCACGCCGACGACACCCCGCAGGCCGCCCACACGGGGCCCAACTCCTCGCCGTGCGCGCGCGCCCGGGGGCGCCAACCGGGGCCGCCCAGGGTGGAGGGGGTGCTAGGTCCAGGTGCTGGGGTCGGGGTCATAACCAAGCCGCTCCATCGTTTGACGGTTGCGAGGGTCGCGCAGGACGGGCTCCAGTTGCGACGCGCGTTCGAACCACCGCCGCTGCCGGGGGGCGGCGGTGGCCATCACCGGGGGTAGCCCGCCGAGCAGCGCGGCGCGCAGCGCGGGGTCGTCGCCGGTGCCCAGCCAAGCGCCGAGCGTACCCGCGACCACCTCGCGGCGAGACGCCGGTCCCACCACGTCCTCGAAGCGCAGGCGCAGGTAGTCGCCTGCGGGCACCGGGGCGTGGAGCAGCGCCTCGTGCGCCGAGCGCCACTGGAAAGCACACACCTGCTCCAGGGGCGCGGCCGAGAACGCGGCCCAGCCGGGGGGCAAGTCGAACTTCCACCACTGCGAACCGTGCCCCGGGAACCGGTCGGAGTAGCCCCGGATGGCCAGCGGCACCGGGAGCGGGTGCGAGAAGAACCCGGGATAACGCCAGCCGTCGTAGAGCCCGTTCACCGCCGCCGCCACGTTGCGGGTGAGGTGCAAGAGTCGCACCCGCGCGCGGGGGAAAAGCGCGGCGAGGAAGGGCAGCCGGTACGCGTTGCTGGGCGTCTTGATCACCAACGGGCAGGAACTCAGCGCATCGGCGCCGGCCCGCGTCCACGGGCGGATGCACACGAACGGCGGCTCCTCCACCACCAGCGGGCCCGGTGGGCCCTCGGCGGGCGGCGCCCCGGGGCAGGCCTCGGCGATGCGTCCAGGGTGCAGGTCGTAGTAATAGGGGTTGATCGCCGGGTGATCGGCGCGGAGGCGCGACAGCAAGCGGGCGTGGAAGCGGTCGACGTCGACCAGCCGACCGTCCCGCACGCCCTGGCCCGCCGCGACGAGCGCGTCGACGTGGCCGCGCAGTTCCCGCGTCGCGAACACCTCGCCCGGCCACTGCATGCTCAGGCGGACGGCGAGGTCCACCGCGAACTGTCCAACTTCGCCGCGGGTAGCGAGGGCATCGGTGGGACAGCCCGCGTCGCGGGCGAGGTCGGCACCCAGGGCGTCGAGGTTCGCCGGATCCTGCGCGGCCTCGGCGCCCAGGGCGTCGGAGCCGGCGCCGCTCTGAGGGTAGCCCAGCCCGTGCAACACCAGGAACGGGTTCACCTCCGCGCGGAGGTGGACCATGGCCGGGCTTTGCCGCAGGGTCTCGGCGAAGATGCTCGAACCCCCTCGAGAGCTGGACCCGACCACGACCAGGTCCCGCACGGCGTGGCGGAACCCCCCCACCGCCGGCGGCGCCTCGGCGAGCAGCGCCGCCAGCCGCCGCCGCAGGCCCGCCAGCGCCTCAACCGACAAGGCCCAGCCCCGCCCCGACGCGCAGCCGCCACAACAACGCGGCCCGCGCCCAGCGCCGCCCGACGTTCTGGTCGCGACGCAACGATCGCCACTCCACCCGCAGGTGCAAGGCGTGCTCGATCAGCGCGATCCAGGCCCGGCGGGCTGTCCCCGGGCGGGAAGCGGCGAGGGCGCCTTCGTCGTGCGTCAGCGCGTAGCCGAGTCGGGTCATCGGCGCCGATGCGGTGTCTTCCACCCAGCAGACCTCGTCATCCGACAGTTGCCCGCGCCAACGCGCCACCGTGTCGCCCCGGATCGGCTCGGCCGTGCGTTTCCAACTCTCCGCCAGCGCCCCCGACTGCCGCGCGTCGGCGGTCTCGAAGAAGCGCAACATCTCGGGGTGAAAATCTTCCCCGATGAACTCGCACAGCGCCCTCACCTCGGCCTCCGGCTCCTGCACCAGGCGCTCGTAGTACGACACCCGGATGGTCGACGCCGGCAACTGGTCCACCCAGCCCAGGGCCACCGCCTGCTGGTCCCGCCAGAGGCGAGCGGTGTGCAGCGGGTGGAAGGTGCTGAACACCGAGTCACGCGACGAGACCGCCACGTCGCGGGGATCGCGCACGAGGAGAACCAGCTTTGCCCCGGGGAAGCGCGCGAGGATGGCGGGGACGTGGTCCACCATGAAGGTGCTCTTGCAGGCCCAGCGCGCCTTGCCCCGGGCCTCGCGGTACTGCTCGTAGAGCGCCGTCGTCACCCCGAAGGCGTCGCGGGGGCGGGCCTCGGCCACCAGGCGAGCCGCGTCGATGGACAGGTCCCAGGGGTGAACGTGGACGGCGACCAGGCGCAGGATGTCGTCGACCAGCCGGCGGAACGCGCGGTCGTCGGACAGGTCGCCGTAAGCGGGGAGGAGCGGCGTGAAGTAGCGGACGACGTGGGGCGGGTGGGGCACCGCCACGCGCGGGTGGCTGTTGAGGATGAGCCGCAACAGGTTGGAGCCGGAGCGCTCCGTCCCGAGGATGAAAATCGGCTCGTCGGACATCGGGCGCGGTTTAATGTGGATCACCCTCCCCGAGCGTCCAAACAATGTCTCCTCGCGACACCATCGCCGCCGCCCTCCTCCCGTCGGGGCTCAACGTGGTCGGCGTCACGACCGTGGCGGCCTGGGACGCCGTGGCCACGCCCGCCCGGCGCGGTGCCGTCGTGGCCCCCGGGGCCCGGTCGATCCTGGTGGTCGGCAGCGGCGGCGGGGCCCTGTGGAACGCGTTCCTAGCGGACCTGCAACGCGACCCGGGCGGGCTCACGCGCGAACCGCACCCGCTCGACGCCTTCGTGCGGCGTGCCGTCGCGGCCGCCGACGGCGCCCTGGGGACCGTACCCCGCCGGTGGTTCTGGTCCGCCGCCGAGGCCGAGGTCCACCTGGACTTCCGGGTGCTGGCGCAGCTCGCGGGGCTAGGGTCGCCGGGGCGGCTCGGCCTCTTGATGCACGGGGTGTACGGCCCCTGGCTGGGCCTGCGCGCGGCCTGTTTCCTCGACGCCGAGCTCGCCGCCGACGCCCCCGGTGGCCCGGATCTCTGCGCCGGCTGCCCGGCCCCCTGCGTGACTGCCTGCCCAGGTTCTGCCTTTCCCGGCGGCCAGTGGAGCGTCGACGCCTGCACCAGTTTCCGCCTGGCCGACGCCACCTGCAAGGCGGCCTGCCACGCCCGCGCCGCGTGCCCCGCCGGCGCCGCGCACCGCTACCCGGACGAGGAGGTGGCCTACCACAGCGACCGCGCCACCGGCCGCCGCTGGCTGCGGGCCCACCTCGGCCTCGCCGACGGCGCCGACCCCTTCGACGGCGTCGGGCCCTACTGGGGAACTTGGCGGCAGAAGGTCGATGTCAAGGGCCAGGGTGAAGTGGTGTAGGCTCGCGGGGTGAGCAGCGCGCTCCTTCCACGGCCCGGCCGCCGCGCCCAGCCCCCAGCAGCGGGCATCCTCCCCGTGCTGGCGCACCCCGCACCGGCGGGCGGGCTGGCGGGCCCGGCCACGCTCCTGGTGACCGCGGCCGCGTTGTCGTGGCCGCGGCTGCCGACAGAGGGCACGGAGCCGTGGGTGGGGATGGCCACCTGGCTGGCGGCCTGGGCGGCCGGGTTGGCGGGTGGCTGGCTCGGCGGGCGGTGGTGGGGATCGTCCAGCGCGGCGATGGTGTGCGGGGTCGCCTGGCAGGCTGCGGTCGTCCAGGCGCCGCCGGCCCCGTTGGCGATCCTCGCCCTGCTGCCCCTGGGCTGGGGGCTCCTAATTCGGACGGTGGCCGACCCCTACCTTCCCGCCTCCCTGGCGGCCGCCGTGGCCCCGGCCGCCCTGCTCGCTCTCGGGGAGCGCGCCGCCCACGCCTACCTGCTGCTCGCTGTCCCCGCGTTGGTCGCCCAGGCGCGGGCGAGCGGCCTCCTGGGGCCCCTGGCGGCCGCCTACGGGGTCACCGGGCTGGCGCTGCTGTTGTCGGCCCCCTACCTGGCCTGGACGCAGGGACAGGGACCGGGGCTGCCAGCCGTAGAGGTGCCGGTGGTGGCGGCGCTGCTCGCCACCGGTGCCGCGTGGCGGGCGCGCCGCAACCTGCGGCGGTTGGCCCTGCCGCTGCTCGCCGTCGTCGGTGGCCTCGGGCTGCCGGGGGCGTCGGCCAGCACCGCGCTCGGCGTGGCCGCGCTCGCCGCGGGCCTCGCCACCGACGGCGACCG
>CAYHRZ010000318.1:0-6460 GCA_964359125.1 uncultured Klebsiella sp.
CCCAGCTCTCGGACGCAGTAGACCGCCTGCGCCGCGAAGGCCTCGTTGATCTCGAACAGGTCGATGTCGGCGATGGACAGGCCCGCCCGCTCCAGCGCCTTCGGGATCGCCGCGACGGGCCCGATGCCCATGATCTCCGGCGGCACGCCCGCGACCGCGTAGCTGCGGAGGTAGCCGATGATCGGCCAGCCGTTGGCACGGGCGACGTCGGCCGCCGCGATCAGCGTGGCCGCCGCGCCGTCGCTCATCTGCGACGAGGTCCCGGCCGTCACGGTGCCGTCTTGTTTGAAGGCCGTCCGCAACTTCGCGAGTCCGTCGAGGGTGGTGTCGGCCCGCGGGCCCTCGTCGGTGGCGAAGTTGATCTCCTTCCAGCCCGAGTCGGTCATCACGCGCGTGTTGACGGCGACGATCTCCTCCGTGAACTTCCCTGCCTTTTGCGCGGCGATCGCGCGGGCGTGCGACTCGACCGCGAACGCGTCCTGGTCCTGCCGGGACACGCCAAATCGTTCGGCCACGAGCTCAGCGGTGATCCCCATCGGCGTGTAGGCCTCGGGGCGCTGGGCCATGAGCGTGGGGTTCGGGGCAGGCTTCTGCCCTCCCATCGCGATCTCGCTCATGCTCTCGACCCCGCCGGCGAGGACGACGTCCTGCCAGCCGGCGGCGATGTTGGCGGCGCCCTGGGCGATGGACTGGATGCCCGATGAGCAGAAACGGTTCACGGTGATCGCCGGCACCGAGTCGGGGATACCCGCGAGGAAGCTACCGATGCGGGCGACGTTCATGCCCTGTTCGGCCTCCGGCATGGCGCAGCCGACCACCACGTCGTCGATGAGGGCCGGGTCCATGCCCGGCACCCGCGCGATGGCCTCCTTGAGCACCACCCCGAGCAGGTCGTCGGGACGGGTGTCCTTGAGGGAACCACGCGGCGCCTTGCCGATGGCGGTGCGAACGCTGCTGAGGATGGCGATTTCGCGCATGATGGGCTCCGTTTCCCGGCGGCATTTCCGGGTGAAAGTCTAGGCTAAACGAGGTTAGTTACGAAGCGGCTTGCCCTTCTCCAACATGTGCTGGATCCGGACCTGGGTCTGGGGGTTGCCACAGAGGGAGAGGAAGGCCTCTCGCTCGAGGTCGAGGATGTCTTGTTCGGTGCGGGTGGCGCCGTAGGGCACGTCGCCGCCGCAGAGCACGTGGGCGACCTTCTTGCCCACCACCACGTCGTAGTCGGTGGCCTGCCCGCCCTTGTTGAACTGGTACAGTCCCAGTTCGAGGGTGGCACGTCCCTGCGTGCCCGGCACCCGGATGGTCTTGCGACGGGGCGGCGCGTAGCCCCCGGCCACCAGGCCCAAGGCCGCGCGCTTGGCGGTCCCGATCAACGCCTCGGGGTCGAGTTCGATGCGGTCCGTCGTCCGGAGGAAACGAGCGTCCTGCGCCTCGCCCGCCGACATGAAGATCTTCGCCGTCGCGATGTACTCGAACACCTTCTGCACGAGCGGGTTGGGGTCCACAGGCACCCCGGGCGGTTGGTCGCCGAGGAAACGGAACAGCATCTCCTTGCAACCGCCACCGGCGGGGAGCAGGCCCACGCCGACCTCGACCAGGCCCGAGTACATCTCGCCGCAGCCGACGGTCGCGGCGCTGTGCATCGTGACTTCCACGCCGCCGCCGAGGGTGAGGCCCCAGGGCGCGGTGACAATCGGCTTCTTGTGGTACTTCGCCCGCATCAGCCCGTCCTGCATGCCACTGACGGCGCCTTCGAGGCCCTTCCAGTCGCCCTGCATGGCGAACATGAGCACCATCAGGATGTTGGCACCCGCGCAGAACGCCGTCCCGCCGGTGGCGTAGGCCTGGTTGCCCACCACCAGCGCGTCGTAGCGATCCGCGTCGAGTAGGTCCAGTGCCTTGGCGTACATCGGGAAAATCGCGTCGTCCAACGCGTTCATCTTGCTGTGGAACTCCAACCCCAGGACGCCATCGCCGAGGTCCAGGAGCGAAGCCGACACGTTGCGCTCGATCTCGCCCCCCCGCGCCCGCACGTCGTCGAGGGAGAGTTGGCCCTTGCCGCGGGGAACTCTCGCCACCGAGGCGTCTCGAGCGGAGAACGTGAGCGCGCCCTCCCCGTCGCGATCGTAGAACCGTGTCCGGCCCGACGCCACCATCGCCTTCACCCAGCCGGGCACCACCCGACCCTCGGCCTCCATGCGGGTGATCGTCTCGACCACCCCGAGGGCGTCCCAGCACTCGAAGGGCCCCTGCTCCCAGCGGAAGCCCCAGCGCATCGCCCGGTCGATGTTGACGATGTCCCCCGTGATCTCGCCGACGCGGTTCGCGGCGTAGATCAGCGTGTCGGCGGTGACCGACCAGGCGAACTCCGCCGCCGCGTCGGTTCCCGCGAGGATGATCTTGGCCTTCTCGGCGGCGGTCTCGGCGCCGCGGGCGGCCCCGAGCGACGCGAAGCGCACTTTCTCCGCGGCCCGGTATTCCAGCGTGGCGAGGTCCAGCGCCAGGATCTCGGACTTCCCGCTCGCGCCCTTCACTTTCTTGTAGAAGCCCGAGCCGGTCTTCTCGCCGAGGCGCTTGGCCTCGACGAGGGCGGTGACGTAGCTCGGCACCGCGAACCGCCCGCGCTCCTCGTCGGCGGGGCAGGCATCGTGAATGCCCTGGATCACGTGCGCCAGGGTGTCGATGCCCACGAGATCGGCGGTGCGGAACACCGCGCTGTCGGGACGGCCCATCGCCTTGCCGAAGACGGCGTCGACCTGCTCCACCGTGAGGCCAAGCCGTGCCATGTGGGCGAAGACACTGCACATCCCGTAGGTGCCGACCCGGTTGGCCACGAACGCTGGCGTGTCGTTTGCGTAGACGATGCCCTTGCCGAGTTGCTGCTGGCCGAAGGCGGCGGCGGCGGCCGTGACCTCCGGCCGAGTGCCCTCGCCGCTGACGATCTCAAGCAACTGCATGTACCGGACGGGGTTGAAGAAGTGCATGATCACGAAGTGATCGCGCATGTCGGCGGGCATGGTCTTGGCCATCACCGAGAGGGGGATGCCGCTGGTATTGCTCGCGACGATGCTCCCCGGGCGGCGGTTGGCCGCCACCCAACCGAAGACCTTCTCCTTGATCGGGAGCACCTCGGCCACCACCTCGATGACGAGGTCGCACTCGGCCAGGCGAGCGGCGTCCGTGTCGTAGTTGCAGGGTTCGATGAAGGCGACGTCGGCCGCGCGGTAGAGCGCCGGTGGCTTGAGCTTCGTGACGTTCGCGATCCCAGCCCGGGCCAGGGCCCGAGAATCGGCGCCATCCTTCGGCGCGATGTCGAAGAGCAAACTGGGAATTCCGGCGTTGGCGAGGTGGGCGGCGATGCCCTGCCCCATCACACCCGCCCCGAGGACGGCGACTTTCTCGATGGCCATGCGGCGCTCCTGAATGAACGCTCATTCACTATCCGCCCCGGCGCCGGCGGCAAGTCACCATCGGTCTGGTTGACCGCCCGCGCCCGTCGCCCCCCGGCGTGGAGGATGGGGGGACGAACCGCCCGCTTGACGCCCCGCCGCTCATCCCATAGACGGCGCGCCCGTCGAGGAACCCATGGCTTCCAATACCGCCCAGACCACCTTCCGCCGCGAGCTCCGCAAGAAAAACGCCGGGCGCAAGGGTCGCAACCAGCGCAACAACGCCGGGTCGACCCCGGCGTTCCCCGTGCACACGCCCGAAGCGGTGCAGAACGCCGAGAAGAAGGCGAAGAAGTAGGCTCTAGGCTTCCCAGCGGAAGAACCGCAGGGTGTTCGCCGTGGTCACCGCGTCGAGGTGGGCCGCGCTGCATCCCCGCGCCTGGGCCACGCGCTCGAGGGTGTGAACCACGTACGCGGGCTCGTTCTTCTTCCCGCGGTGGGGCACGGGCGTCAGGAAGGGGGCGTCCGTCTCGACGAGCAGGCGATCCTCGGGGCAACGTGCCGCCACTTCGAGCATCTCGCCGGCCGTCTTGAACGTGACGATGCCGGGAATCGACAGGTAGCCGCCACGGGCCACGATCTCCTCCATGGCGGCGAGGCTGCCGGTGTAGCAGTGGTAGAGCACGCCCCCGGCCCAGGCGCCCTCGTCGTCGAGGATGCGGAGCGTCTCGCCGTCGGAGTCGCGGTCGTGGATGATCACCGGCAGGGCCAGCCCCCGTGCCGCGCGCAGTTGCTCCCGGAAAACCGATCGTTGGACGTCGCGAGGGGAGTTGTCGTAGTGGAAGTCCAGGCCCATCTCGCCCAGGGCGAGCACCTCCGGCGCCGTGGCCATGTCGAGCAGCGACGCGAAGCGCGCCTCGGTGAAATCCCGGGCGTCGTGCGGGTGCAGGCCCACGCTCGCGCGCACCTCTGGGTGCCGCCGCGCCACGGCCAGGGCCCGCTCCGCCGAACCGAAACCGTAGCCGCTGCCCACGGTCAACATGCGATCGACGCCGGCCGCCCGGGCCCGCGCGACGACCAGGTCGACGCCCTCGTCGCCACCGTAGGTGGCGGGGTCGAGGTGGCAGTGGCTGTCGATCACCGCGCCTCGAGGTTGAGTTGGGCCAGCAGCGCGTCGAGCACCGTCCGGCCGTTGACGTTGAGCGCCAGGCGCTGCCGTGCCTCGCCGAGGTGGACCGACATGCGCGCGATGCCGCCCGGCCAGAGCAGGCTGGCCCAGTGCTGGTACTGCGGCAGCAGCTCGGGGTGAAGCACCGCCGCCTCGCGACCGCTACCCACCATGGTCGCGTCACGCAGCAGTTCCTCGAGCACGTCAATCGCCACGGCGGCCCGGCTACTTCCCTCCTCCTTCTTCCCCTCCGCCTCGGTGAAGGCAAAAAGCCGGTGGAGCGGCTGTCCCACGAGCTCCAAGATCGACTCGCGCAACTGCCGTCGGGCCTCGGCCTCGCCTTCGGCCAACCTCACCGCCCGGCCCGGTGATCCGTCTGCGTCGACCGCCAAGCCGGGATCCATGCCGCGGGACAGCAGCCATGCCTCCAAGTCGGCCCGCGGCACCGGCCCGAAGCGCACGCGCTGCGAGCGGCTGCGGATGGTCGGCAACAACGACGCGGCGCGGTCGGTGACCAGGATGAACTGGGTACCGGCGGGCGGCTCCTCCAGGGTCTTGAGAAGCGCGTTGGCGCTCTCCTCGTTGAAGGCATCGGCCGGGTCGATCACCACGAAACGCCGCTCGGCGCTGAACCGCTGCAGCGCCAGGGCGCGGGTGAGCGCGTGGGCCTGGTCGATGGAGATCACTCGCGTCGCGCGATCCGGGTCTGGGCCCACCACGATCAAGTCGGGGTGCGAGCCCGCCAACATCTGGGAGCAGACGGGACAGGCGCCGCAGGGCCGCGCCCCTCGCGACTCGCAGTTGAGGTACCGGGCCAGCCACAGCGCGAAGGTGAACTTCCCCACGCCGGCGGGCCCCTCGAAGAGGTAACAATGGTGCGACCGACCGCCCTCACAGGCCGCCACTAGTCGCGACTGCACAATGCGATTTCCCAGCAGCGGGTAGTCCACGGCCTCCTCTAGCACACCGCCCGCGCGTAGCATGGGGCGCCCGTGATCGCGCCGTCCTCCGACCCCGACTTCCTCCGCGCGGTGGTGGCCCGGGGGGCACGACACGGCGACGACCCGGTGTGCGTTCACCGGACGCCCCTGGTGATGAGCCGGGCCGAGGCCCACCGCTGGCGGAGGCTGCTGCCGAAGATGTTCCGCCTGCTCCGGCGCGTGCGGAACCGGCTGCTCAGCGACCTCGAGCGCGGCCCGGAGTCTCTCGCGGCGCGCATCGGCACGCCGCTCGACGCCCTCGAGTGGGCCCGGATCGACCCAGGTTTCCCCGACGTCGCACCACTGGCCCGCCTCGACGCCTACGTGGTCGACGGCGTGCCGCGGTTCCTCGAACTCAACGCGGAGAGCCCGGCCGGCATGGCCTACGCCTCGGTGCTCGCCCCGCTGTTCGCGGAGCCCGGCCTGCGGTTCCTCGACCCCCTCCCCCGGGTGGTGCGCACGGTCCGCGCCCTGTCGTGGGCATGGGGGGTGCGCCGCCGCAGGCTCAGGGTGGCGGTCGTCGACTTCCCCGGCGTGGCCACCGCCCCGGAGTTCGGCATCATCGCGGCGGCGTTCCGGGCGCAGGGCCCCGCCGCGACGGTCGCCACCCCGGCCGACACCAGCTTCGACGGCGAGCACCTGCGCGTGCACGGCACCCCGGTCGACGTGGTCTTGCGCCGGTTCCTCCTCCGCGACCTGCGCGCGCGGCCGGGCGCGTGCCAAGCCATTCTCGACGCCTACCGTGCGCGGCGGGTGTGCCTCGTCAACCCCCTGCGCACCGGCTTGCTGCACAACAAGGCGACTTTCGCGCTGCTGCACGACCCCGCCTTCCCCCTCGACGACGACGAGCGGCGCCTCGTCAGCCGCCACGTGCCGGTCACCCTGCTCCTCGACGACGCCACTCGCGAGGCGATCCGGCGGCG
>CAYHRZ010000319.1:0-1694 GCA_964359125.1 uncultured Klebsiella sp.
AGGAGGAAGTTGTAAGTACCAAACAGCTCTTCGGTAGGCATGATGACTCCAGACTCGTTGACATGGACTCAGGCGCGACCGCGGCGTCCGAGACGGGGAAGTCGTCAGGAGGGTCCCCGGGGGGAGCGGGCGCCTGCCGACCCGGAGAGTTTCCCCCAGACCGGCGCCCAGCGCAATCAACTTTGCGCTTTTTTCCGAAAAACTTTTCTCGACCTGCGCTACCCCTGGAACCGCCCCATGGCCCACTCGAGGAAAGCGAAGGGCTCCCTGGCCTCGTCGGGGGTGCAGCGGACCTCGATGCCGTCGCCCCCGTGGGCGCGGAAGCGGGCGGGTTCGCGCGTGCAGAGGTCGATGAGCCGGGCCGCGTCGAGGCGGTGCCGCGGGCGCAGGACGAACACCGCGCGCACTTTCAACATGGCGCAGCGGACGATGCCGAGGTCACGGCAGGCCAGTCGCAACTCCGTCGCCCGGCGGAGGTGCAGGGCTTCCGGCGGCGGCGCCCCGTGCCGCCGCTCGAGGTCGGCGAAGATGCCCGCCACGCGCGGCTCCCCGGGCGCCAGGGCGAGTTTCTGGTAGGCGTCAAGGCGGTCGGCGGTGTCCGGGATCCACTCTTCGGGGAGGAACGCCGGGAGTGGCACCTCCACCTCGCTGTCGACGGGCGTGCTGGCGGCCTCGCCCCGGAGTTGGTGAACCGCCTCGTCGAGCAGTTGCACGTAGGCGTCAAAACCGATGGCGGCGATGTGTCCATGCTGTTTCTCGCCGAGGATCTCGCCGCCGCCGCGCACCTCCAGGTCACGACTGGCGAGGCTGAAGCCGGAGCCGAGGGCGTTGGCCTCCATCAGCGCGTGCAGGCGACCGAGGGCGCTGGTGCTCGACGTCCCGGCGCCGCCCACCAGGAGCACGCACCGGGCGTCGACCGCGCTGCGCCCCACCCGTCCCCGGAGTTGGTAGAGCTGGGCGACGCCGAAGCTCTCCGCCCGGTTGATCACCATCAAGTTCGCGTTGGGCATGTCGACGCCGCTCTCCACGATGGCGGTGCAAAGCAGGACGCCCGTCTCGCCACCAGCGAAGCGCGCCATCGCCCCTTCGAGTTGCTCCGCGCTCATCTGCCCGTGGGCAACGTCGACCGTCACCGCCGGCACGAGGCGCCGCAACCAGGCGGCGACGCCCCCGATGCTCGCCACGCGGTTGTGGACGAAGAACACCTGCCCACCGCGTTGCACCTCGGTGAGGATCGCCTCCCGCACCACCCCGGCGTCGAAGCGCACGACGTCAGTGCGAATGGGGAGTCGGCCTTCCGGTGGCGTGGTGATCAGCGACAGGTCTCGGAGGCCGCCCAGGGCCATGTGCAGCGTACGGGGGATGGGTGTGGCGGTCATCGACAGGTAGTGCAGCCCCGAGGCGATCTTCCTCGCTTCTTCCTTCTGCTTGGTGCCGAAGCGATGTTCCTCGTCGACCACCACCAATGCGAGCTTCCGGAAGCGGACGGTGCGACCGAGTGCCGCCGTCGTGGCCACGAGCACGTCGACGCGACCGGCGGCGGTGTCGGCGACGATCTTGCGGGTGTCGGCGGCGTCCACGAACCGGGACAGCATCTCGACCCGCGCGCCGAACGGCTCCATCCGGGTGCGGAAGGCGTGCAGGTGCTGGGCCGCGAGCACCGTCGTGGGGACCAGCACCAGCGCCTGGTGGCC
>CAYHRZ010000319.1:1704-6448 GCA_964359125.1 uncultured Klebsiella sp.
CGGAAGGCCGCCCGCATGGCCACTTCCGTCTTGCCGAAGCCCACGTCGCCCACCACGAGGCGATCCATCGGCCTGCCCGCCGCGAGGTCGCCGAGCACCGCCTCGATCGCCTCCTGCTGCTCCGGGGTCTCCAGGTAGGGGAATGCTTCTTCGAACCTGGTGAAGATGTTGTCTCGGGTGGCGAACGCCGGCGCCGTGGCGAGCTTGCGCCGTGCGTGCACCCGCAGGATCTCGGCCGCCAACTTGAGCACGGCGTCGCGCACCCGGGCGCGCCGGACGTCCCAGCTCGTCCCCCCGAGCTTGTCGAGTCGGGGCGCGCCGGCCCCCTCGGCGGTGCGGTAGGGCGCGAGCAGGTCCAGGCGGAAAACCGGCACGTAGAGGCGGTCCCCGTCCCGGTACTCGACGACCACGAAGTCGCCGGCGGTGTCGCCCAGGGGGAGGCGCGCGAGGCCCTGGTACACGCCGATGCCGTGGCGTGCGTGGACGACGTGGTCGCCGCGACCCAGCGTCCCGAGGCTCCCGGCGGCGGCGCGGCGGAAGCGAGTGGCGACGGAGGGCGCGTCGCTGCGCAGGCGCTCGCCGAAGAGCTCGTCGGCGGTGACGAACCAGAGGTCGTCCGCCACGAAGCCCTCGGGGAGGCTGCCGACCACCAGGGCCACCGTGTGCGGGGCGGCCTCTTCGCCGGGTGCGAGGCCGTGGGGTTCCAAGAGCGCCCTGATGCGGCCAGCGCGCGTGGCGTCGTCGGCCACCAGGGTGACGGCCGCGCCCCGGGCGGCGCCCTGCCGCAGTCGGGCCACGACCGGGGCGAGGTCCCCCGTGGGGCCGACCCGGAGGTCGGTGACGGGTCGCGTGGCGAAGCTCGTCCCGCCGCTGCGGATTGCCCGCGCCGCGAGCGCGTAGGGGCCGTAGCGATCGCCCGGGCGCACCAGGGGCGCTTCCTCGGGCCGGAACGCGGCGTACCGGAGCTCAGCCTGCTCCAACGCCGACCGCATGGCCTCGTCGACCATGTGCGGCTCGTGCACGAAGCAGGTGCCGGGCAGCACCACCGGCCCCACCTCGGCCAGGGCCGGGAGGTAGTCCTCACAGGAAGCGAACCAGGTGCCCTCGCGGAGGTCCCCGAGCACCTGTCGCCGGTCGCGGCCCACCACCCCGCGCTCGCTGCACACGGCGTGGATGTAGGCGGCCGCTCGCTCGGCGGTGTCTGGCCCCAGCGGCGCCTCCCGCGCCGGCAGCAACGTGGCGGGTCCGCGGACGGCCTCGATCTCCTCGTCGAAGAAGAGCACCCCCGTGGAACGGCTCGCCCCTACCCCCCAGGCCTCGACGCCGCCGCCGCGCAGCGCCACCGCGCCCGGGCCGTCGACCTGGGGCGACACGAGGTAGCCGTGGGCGACGAGCCACGACACGATGGCCTGAGGTGTGGTGACCTGGCCGGGGCGGAGCACCAGGCGCTCCAGCGCCGGCACGCGCGACAAGAGCGCCCGCGCCTCGGCGACGACGATGGCGTCGGTGCTGGCACGGGCGATGACGCGGGCGGCGGCGAGATCAGGGTCGCGGACGTTGCCATCCCACGGCCGCCCGTTGTCGGCCGGGTAGGGGAGCACGGCGCGGCCCGGCGCGTAGAAGGCCAGCGCCCGCTGCCAGCGTTCGAGGGCGCGGGCGTCGGCCACCACCACCGTCGCGGGTCCCGAGGGGCACAGTCGCGCCAGTGCCCAGGCCCCGGCGCTGCCGCAGAGCCCTTCGAGCGGCCGCGGGTCGCCGGCCACCAGGGTGCTCAGAAACGGCGTGGGCACGCCGCGGCCTAGCACGGCACCCCGGCGAAGGTCCGCAGTTAGGGCGCGGGCGGCGCGTGGGGATGGCTGCCGCCCGCCAGGGACGTCCCGCCCACCGGAGGCGCGCTGCGGTCGCGGAAGAGGTCCAGGTAGAACTGCACCATGCACAGGTCCACGAGGATGAGGACCATGTGATCCACCACGCCGCCCATGGCCGCGTACACCAGGTTCGAGGACTGCGCCAGGTAGAACAAGAGCAGTTGGTTCGGGATCCACCACACCAGGAACACGCACATCGTGCGGAAAATCGTCCCGCGGCGGCCGGAGGTGAGGCGGCGGGAGCGCGCCAGCGGGCTCTTCTCCTCGGCGTCGAGGGTGGCGATGGCGTCGACGAAGGCGAACTGCAAGCCGAACAGCACGCCGGGCACGATCACGATGTTGCCGGCCGCGATGATGGCGTAGGCGGAGAAGTGGGCCTTCCACACGCGGTGCAAGCGGTTGAGGCCGTAGTTCACCGCGTCGTAGAGCGAGGCGGCCTTGCCCTTCTCGCGCTGGACCCACAGGTAGATCTGCGCGGGTGCCGCCCAGGAACCGACCACGCCCGACCAGAGGGTGAGGACGAGTTGACCGAAAAGGGTCGAGACCACGAGCAGCTGTTGACCTTTGAAATCGACGTTGTCGCTGAACAGCTTGGTGGCAACGGTGGAGAGCACCGCGCCGCCGCCGCCCGCGATCACCGCGATGAACAGCGCGATCCCAAAGTTCTGCACGAACACCGAGAAGGCGTTCTGCAACACCTCCCGCACGCCGATACGCTTCATGGGGCCGGCTGCTAACTTGATACGGGGCGAGGGTGCGGATCGACCCCATCGACAATGACGACTCGGTACCCACGCCGGTCGAGCAGCCGCCGCTGGTGTCGCTGGACGAAGACGCCATCCGGCTGGCCCTCGACGGCGGCTCGGTGGTGGAGTGGTCGCGACTGAACTTTCGCTCGCACGACGACGTCAACGCGTTCCTGCGCCTGTGGGGCTGCGACCTGGTCAACGAGTCCTGGGCGCGCGAACGCGTGCGCTACGTCTACAACCAGGCGGTGGAGTACCTCGAGGAGCACCTCCAACTCCACTTCGCCTCCGAGGTGCGGCGCCCCCGCGACGTCCGCGACGCCTTCCTCCGGGCGTCGATGCGCGACCGCTTCAGCCGCTACCGGATCCAGTACTGCGCCATCCTGAAGTTGGTCCACGTGATCAACCACCTGGAGATGCAGGAACTACGCTACCAAGCGGCCATCAGGGAGCACGACCTCATCGAGTTGGCCAACAACAAGGTGCTGGCGGCGGCGCGGCGCATGCGTACCGAGGGCATGCCAATCCTCGCGTTCTACGGCAACCGCAAGACCCGCCCGAGCGTCATCACCAAGCTCCTCGCCAAGCGCGAGAGCACGGCCGCCACCGTGTTCGACAAGCTCCGCTTTCGCATCGTGACCGAGACGCGTCGCGACCTCGTGACGTCGATCGGGTGGTTGTTCCGCAACCTCGTGCCCTTCCCGGCGGTGATCCCCGGCGAGAGTCACAACAACCTGCTCAGCGACGACGAACTCGCCGCCATCGCCGCCATCCCGGGCGCCGCCGGCAGCCGCGAGTTGCGTCCGAACCCGCACAGTAACGGCGCCTTCCGGGCCATCAACTTCGTGGTGGGCCTCCCGGTGCGGGTGTACGACCTGCCCTCGATCCTGCCGCCGAAGAACCGCGCCCTGTTCGGCGAGGTGGTCTCGGTGCTCACCGAGTTCCAGGTGGTGGACCGGGCCACCGACCTGGCCAACGAGAGCGGGGAGAGTCGGCACGATCTCTACAAGCTGCGGCAGATGCAGCGGGTGTACGAGCGCCTGGGGCGCACGATGAAGGCGCCGGTCGACGGCGGCGAGGATGGCGGTTAGCGCGCCGCCCCTTCACTCTCGGAGTTCGTCATGGCCCGCACCTCGGCCCCCCGCAAGCGCAACAAGAGCGCCCGTCACCGCGCGAAGCTCTCGGCCAAGCACACCAAGCAGCGCATGCGCAAGAAGGGCATGTTGCAGAAGCGCGGCGGCGGCCGCCGTCTTCGCCGCTAGGCCGTGCCCGGCCTGACCCCCCGCCCCCGGCGGGCGGGCGTGCTGCTCCACCCCACCAGCCTCCCCGGCCCGGGTCCCATCGGGGAGCTAGGGCCGTACGCGCACGCCTTCCTCGAGTGGATGGCCCACGCCGGCCTCGACACGTGGCAGGTGCTCCCGTTGCACCCGGTGGGCGCGGGGGGCTCGCCGTACAGTTCGCCCTCGGCCTTTGCCGGCTCGCCGCGGTTGTTGTCGATCGAGCAACTGGTGACCGACGGGATCCTGGACGCGGTGCCGATGCCCTACGGGGCTGACCAAGTCGACCCCGAGGTGGTGTTGGCGTGGAAGCTCCCGCTGGTGCGTGCCGCCGGGGCCCGGCTGGCGGGGAGCGACGAGGTGAAGGCCTGGGCAGGCACCCAGGCGTGGCTGGAACGTTGGGCCCGCTACGCGGCGCTGGCGGAGTCCCGGGGCACCCACGACTGGTGGACCTGGGGCCAGGCCGAGCCCGACGCGGCGGCGGTGGCCACGCACGCCGCGATCCAGTACATCTTCGACCAGCAGTGGACGGCACTCCGGGAGGCGGCGCGGGTGCGAGGCATCCGGGTGGTGGGCGACGTGCCCATCTTCGTGACGCACGACGCCTGCGACGTGTGGTCCCAGCCCGGTCTCTGGAAACTCGACGCGAGCGGCCAGCCCGACCCGGTGAGCGGCGTGCCGGCCGACTACTTCTCGCCCACCGGCCAACGCTGGGGCTCGCCGATGTACGCGTGGGAGGCCCACCAGGCCGACGGCTTCGCCTGGTGGCGCGCCCGGCTGCGCCGTGAGCTGTCGCTCGTCGATGCGGTGCGCCTCGACCACTTCCGGGGGTTCGTGGCGGCGTGGGCCATCC
>CAYHRZ010000320.1:0-1474 GCA_964359125.1 uncultured Klebsiella sp.
GTTCCTCGGGAGCCAGCGGCATGATTAGTGCAGAGAGAGAGAGAGTTGTCAAGCGAGCCGCGCCTGGAGTTACCCGCGGCCCCGGTCGTTCAGTAACAAACCCCAAACCACGCACTCCCATCGCTCCGGGAAACGACGTGACAACTCCCCGCCTCGCAAGCGGGTAGTACGGGGTCACAGAGCGCGTAGCACCGGGCATCCACGGGCGAGCAATACAACCCCGGCGCGCAGGCGGTGGCCGCGGCCGAGCCGTCGCAGCGGTCGCCCGCCTCGCCGGGACCGCCGTGCCAGCAGGCGTTGGTGTCCTCGTCGAAGGGCAGGCAAGCCATGCCGTACTCGGCGGGGGCGCAGTCCTGGGCGTAGAGGTCACACGGCGTTTCTTGTCGACACACGCCCTGAGGGTCGCTGGCGGCGTCGGCCGAGAGGCACCAGGCGGTGTCGCCGCAGTCGTTGACCACCTCGTAGGGGGCGTCACACGCGGCGGCGCAGGCGTGGGCGAGGCCGTCGCAGGCGCAGTCTTCGCAGGCAGAGGCGCCGCAGTCGTCGTGTGTCAGGCAGGCGCCGCTGTCGCCCGGCGACAAGATGACCTCGCTCGCCACCCCGGGCAGCAGGTCGTCGCGCGCCCAACTTCCCCCGCGCACGGCCACCCGCTGGATGTCGAGCCACGCGTCGACCGACAACGACGGGTCGCTACCGAGCACGAGCAAGTCGCCCGGCTCGCCGGCGGCCACCCGCCCCCCATCGAGCACCAGCGCCTCCCGGGCGTCCAGGGTCGCGGCGCGCAGGACCGCGTCGGGGGAGAGGCCCATCGCCACCATCTCCGCCAGCTCCGCGTGCAGCCCTGCGCCGTGGGGCACGAAGTAGTAGCCGGCGTCGCTGCCGGGCACCACCGTGGCCCCCGCGTCGAACACCGCGGCGAGGTTCGCCCGGGCGTCCTGGGCCCAGGTGGCGCTCTCCGCCGCCCAGCCGTCGAGGAGCACCTCGGGGTGGGCCTGCACGTACCGCCAGTTCTCCGCCACCGCCGGGGGTAGTTCCACCGCGCCGATGTCGGTCGTGCCGTCCACGATCCCCACCACGCCCGCGAAGGCCGACACGGTGGTATCGACCGCCCGCGCCCCGGTCGCCGCCGCGATCGCCTCGTCGCCCGCGGGGGCCGCGAAGGGCGGGTGGCCCAGGATCACCACGCCGTGCGACAGCGCGTCGACGACGTCCTGGTCGGTGTCGACGTGGGCCACCACCGGCGAGCCGGTGGCGACGATCGCGTCGAGTTCGTCGAGACCCAGCCGGGGGGTGGCGCCCCAGGGCGTGAAGGCGGCGTCGGCAAGGGCCACTTTCAGCAGGTCCGCGCCCCGGTCGACCAGGGCCTGGGCCTCCACCCCGGCCGCGTCGGCGAACACGCACAGGTCGGGGTCCGGGCGCGGGGGAATGATCCCCGTGGAGCTTGGAGAAGACGTAGTCGTCCGTGAGGCCCTTG
>CAYHRZ010000320.1:1484-6429 GCA_964359125.1 uncultured Klebsiella sp.
TCCACGAAGATGCACAGGTCCTCGTCGTAGCCGGTCTCGCAGGGGTGGCTGCCCGGGACGGTGAGGAAGGGCCCGGCGGCCACGACGGTGGGGGACGGGCCCACCAGCCGGTCGCGGAGGTCGTAGAGCGACACGGGGCCCCCGAGGTCGACCACCGTCGTGACGCCGTAGTACAAAGACACCCGCAGGTTGAAGTCGAGGGTGTCGCCCACGAGCACGGTGGCGCCGCTGTGGGCGAGGTGTACGTGGCTGTCGACGAGGCCAGGCACCACGAAGAGCCCCGAGAGGTCCACCGCGCCGGTGGGCGCGTCGGCCCCGCCGGTGTCGGCCACCCACTGGATCACGCCCCCGTCGATGCACACCGCCGCCGTGTCTACCCGGTGCTCCGCGTCGAGCGCCGTGGCGCCCCACCAGAGCTCGCCGTCGCAGGACAGGCCCTCCGCGGGCGTGCCGCTGTCGAGGCCGGTCGCGCCGGAGTCTGCGGCGGTGCAGGCGAGCAGCAACGTCAACATCACCACCACGGTAGCCCGTCCCCCGGCGGGTGGGCTGGTTAGCGGCGCGGCGTGTCGACCACCATCCTCGCCCCGGCCGCCGTCGGCGACGTGCTCGACCGGATCTCCATCCTCGACATCAAGCTGCAGAAGCTCACCGACCCGCCTGCCCGCCAGGCCGTGCAACTCGAGCGACGTTTCCTCGCTTCCGCCTGGGCCGAGGTGGAGCTGCCGACTCCGGAGTCGTTGCCCGAGTACGGCGAGCTGCTGGCGGTGAACCTGGAACTCTGGGAGGTGGAGGACCGCCTCCGCGCCGCCGAGTGCGCCGCCGACTTCGGGCCCACCTTCGTGGCCGACGCCCGCAGCGTGTACCGGACCAACGACCGCCGGGCGGCGATCAAGCGCGCCGTCAACCTGCGCTTCGACTCCACGCTGGTCGAGGTGAAGGTGCACCCGACCTACTGAGGCCCGAGGGTGACGTCCGCCCGAGCCGGCGAGCCAGGGGTGAACCAGGGAAAGCGCGATGGCTCCCGAAGCCTGTTCGCGCCCCATCGTACACTTTGACTGCGGAGGCCCCGTGCCGCTCCTTTTCGTCCTCAGACTCATCGCGACGCTGGTCGCCCCCGCCCTGGCCAGCTTCCCCAACATCGACGCGGCGCCTGCTGTCGCGACCGAGTCTTCCCGCCTCGGCGACGTCGCGCTCATCGCCGCGATCGAGGACTACACCTACGAGAGCATGCCCGACGTGCCCGGCGCGCGCGCCAACGCCGAGGCCTGGGCCGCCTACCTGCGCGCCCGCGGCGTGGGCACCGTCAAGCTGCTCCTGGACGCCGACGTGACGGAGACCAACCTCGTGGAACAAGCCCGCGCGCTCGCGGGGCTGCGGGCGCCCGAGGGCAGGGTGTGGCTGGTCTTCGTGGGCCACGGCGCCCCCGGCGTGGGCGGCGGGGCGCTGGTCACGGTGGATGCGCAGGCGACAGCGACGTCGCTGCGCGACCGGGGGGTGGCGCCCGCCGACCTGGCGCATGCGCTGGGCGTGAGGGACGGCGTGGAGCTGTTCGCGGTCGTCGATGCTTGTTTCTCCGGTCGATCGCCCGGCGGCGTGGCCCTGGCGGCCGATGGTGCGCTGCCCGTGCGTCCGGTGAACTTCGACCGCCCCGGGCGCAGCTCCTGGCTCGTGGCCGCCGCCTTCGACCAGTTCGCCGGCCCGCTGCCGGGGCTCGATCGTCCTGCATTCTCCTGGCTCGCACTGGGTGCCCTGCGCGGCTGGGCCGACCGCGACGGCGACCACCGGGTGACCGGTGGCGAGGTGGTCGAGTACACGCGACGGGCTCTCGTGGAGGCGGTCAGCGTGCGAAGGCAGGAGCCCCAGCTCTTCGGCGATCCCGCCGCCGTGTGGTCGCTGGGCGCCGAGTCGGCCCCTACGCTCGCCGCGGTCGCCTCGGTCGTGCCGGTGCCGCCGCGGGTGACCGGCGTGCTCGCCCGCTGGGACTTCGAGCAGGGCAACCTCGACGGGTGGGCCAGCGCGCGAGGGCAGTGGACCGAGATGGACGGCACGATCGCGCAGAACAGCGGCGACCGGCCGGCCCGGGCGCTCGCGGGAGACGACGCCTGGGCCGACTACGCCGTCGACTTCGACTTCCAGAAGATCGATGGCCCCGACGCGGTGATGGTGGTGTTCCGCGCGGTCGACGGCCGAGGCGGCCTGCAGTGGACCCTGGGCGGCTGGGGCAACACGGCCGCCAAGCTCCAGGTCCTCGGCGACCTCGGTGGAGCCGGCGTCCAGGACATCGAGTCCACGCGCGCCGCCCTGTCGCTCGAGGCGGGGCGCACCTACCACGTTCGCCTGGAGGTCCGGGGTGCGCGGGTGGTCGGCTACGTCGGCGGTGCCAAGTTGCTCGACGTCACCGACCCGGTGCTCGCGGCCCACCCCACCGGCCGGGTGGGTCTCGGCACCTGGCAGACCCGCGCCTGGTTCGACAACGTCACGGTCACCGCGCTGCCCCCGTCCACCGCGGCGGCTGGACAACCGGGCTTGCCGCAGGGATCCCAGCGGCTCTACGGCAGCGACTTCACCCAGCCCGGCCTGTCCGGTTTCGCGCCCACCGGCGGCCAGTGGTACTGGATGGACGGCCGCCTCGCCCAGCAGGCCCACGCCAAGCCTGCCCGCGCCATGGTTGGCGACACCAGCTGGCGCGACTACGCCGTCGAGTTCGACGTCCACCGCATCGACGGTCGCGATGCAATTCTGGTTGCGTTCCGAGCGAAGCCGGGTCGCGGCGGCTTGCAGTGGGTGCTCGGCGGTTGGGGCAACAAGACCGCCAAGCTCGAGGTCCTCCGGCCGGACCTCGCGGGCGCCGGAGCGCGCGGTCTGGAGGATACCGCACGGCCCATGACCCTCGTGGACGGCCGCACCTACCACGTGCGGCTCGAGGTCCGCGGTGCGCACGTGATGGGATGGGTGGACGGGGTGTTGTACCTCGACATCACCGACCCCGAACTCGGCGTACACGACGGCGGGGGCCTGGGCCTGGGCACCTGGGAAACGCGGGCCTGGTTCGACAACGTGACCGTCACCGCCCTCGGGGCCCAAGAGCCGGCGCGTTAGCCGGGCCCCGATGCCGAAACTCACCCACGTCGACGACCAGGGCAACGCCCGGATGGTCAACGTCACCGACAAGGCGGTCACCCAGCGGGTGGCGGTGGCCGAGGGCTTCGTGCGGATGTCGGCCGAGGCGCTGGCGTCGGTCACCCAGCGCACCGCGAAGAAAGGCGACGTGCTCGCGGTGGCGCAGCTCGCGGGCATCATGGGCGCCAAGCGCACCGGGGATCTCGTCCCCCTCTGCCATCCCCTCGGTCTCGACGGCGTGGAGGTGACGCTCTCGCCGGTGGCCGACGGCGTCCGCGTGGAGGCCACCACCCGCAACACCGGCAAGACCGGCGTGGAGATGGAGGCGCTCACGGCGGTGGCGATCGCCGCGCTCACCGTGTACGACATGCTCAAGGCAGTCGACAAGCACATGCACATCGAGGGCATCCGGTTGTTGCGCAAGTCGGGCGGCCGCTCCGGCGACTGGGTGGCGAAATGATGCTCTGGCTGCTCGGCTGCGCCGGCTGCAACGACGACACGCTGCTGGAGAGCGGCGCAGCGATCGCCGCGGGCGAGTGGCCCTGCGACGACTGCGAGGGCGCCTGTGTGGACACCTACGACACGCCCACCTCGGCCAGCCACGTGGAGGGCAACGTGGAGTACGCCGACGAGCCGCCCACCAGCGGCGACCACAACAGTTGCTGGGCCACCTGGGGCGTACACACCGAGCCGGTGGCCGCCGAGAACTGGGTTCACAACATGGAGCACGGCGGGGTGATCTTCCTCTACGACTGTCCCACCGGTTGCGACGAGGAGCTGGCGCAACTCACGGCGTACGTCGAGTCACTCCCACCCGGCCGCGCGTTGTTGTCACCCTATGCCCCCTCGGAGTACACCTTCACTGTCGTGAGCTGGGGCTACCGGCTCGAGTTGGGTTGCCTCGACCTCCCGGCCATACAGGCCTTCTACAACCAGCACGTCGGGCACGGGCCGGAAGACGTCACCGCGGAGCCGTCGTCGTCTTGCATGTAGGCGCACAACCTACCCCCGGTCCCGCCACCGCCCGGTGCGCACCCAGGTGCTCAGGTCCACCAGCAAGCGCGTGAAGGTGGGCGCCACAAACAGCACGTCCTGGTAGCGCGTGGGGTCGAAGGGGGTCACCGCCATCCCGTCGAGGTCCCAGGGGCGCAGCGAGGCGTGGGTGGCGAAGTCGCGGAGCTCGCCCACGCTCGACAGCAGCCCCGCCCCGAACGCCCGGGGACGACCCCGCTCGGCCACCAGCCCGAACTCCAGCGTGTACCAGTACACGCGGTCGAGGCGACACATCTCGGCCTCGTTCGCCGCCGCGGCCGCGACTCCCAGGAGCCGGTTGACCTCGGCGATGGCGGGGTGCGCCAGGGTGGCCGCGTGCCCGACCAGCTCGTGCACGACGTCGGGCTCCGGCGTGTAGAAGGGCCGCGAGTGGTGACGTATGTACTGGGTCGACAAGAACACCTGTTCGCCGAGGTGGCGCATGAAGGTCCGCGCGCTCACCAGGCCCGCCACCGGCTCCATGCGGAAGCCACTCGACGCGAACAGGCGGGGGTTCAGCGCCGCCAGTTGGGGGATGCGCTCGTGTCCCAGCGGCAGCACGTCCTGGAGTTCCAGGATCTCCCGGCACACCCGCGTGTGGTGCAGCGGGGCGAGTTTGCGCCACACGGTACGCCACACGGCGTGTTCTTCCTCGGTGTAGGGGGCGTCCTGCACCGCGCCGCCCGTCTGGTGGCGCAGCGCGATGCCGGCAATGGTGTCGCGCCGGGCGCGGTAGGACCGGTCGCGGAAGCCGGGGTGGGGACGACCGGCGCCGATTTCCTGCTCATCCCGC
>CAYHRZ010000321.1:0-6401 GCA_964359125.1 uncultured Klebsiella sp.
CGGCGTCCGCGTCGGCGTCCGCGTCGGCGTCCGCGTCGGCGTCCGCGTCGGCGTCCGCGTCGGCGTCGGCGTCGGCGTCCGCGTCGGCATCGGCATCGGCGTCGGCCTCGGTGTCGGCGTCGGACTCGAGGCCCGTGTCGCCGTCGTCGGTGGCGAGCAGATAGCAGTTGCCGTCGACCTTCCCGTAGCCCTCCTTGCACTCGGACTCGGCGGTGCAGGACAGCAGCAGGAGCGAGAAGAGGTAGGCTAGTCGCACGGGGTGAACCTCCGGGATCGCAGCGTAGCCCCCCCGGGGCGCGATGCGCAAGTGCGCGGGCGGGCAGCGTCCCGCCGCTGCCGCGGGTACGCTGTGGCACCCTGGGAGTCGCCTTGTCGCTGTCGCCCGACCAACTCCGCGTCCGGTTCCTCCTCGTCCTCGGCCTCGTCCCGCTGGGGGGCTGCGGCTCCCCGGGCACCGAGTGCATCGCCGTCAACGGCGACGGGACCTGTCCCAGCCAGGACGAGGCGGCCGACCAACTCCTGGGCGACCACTGCGGCTACTCGGTCAACGCCGTCACCGGGGAAGGGGAGGTCGGCACGGTCAGCAATCCCTGGGACACTGGCACATCCGAAGCCTGCTGCTACCCCACGCTCGAGTCGGTACCGGTCGTCGTCACGTGCGTGGTCGGACGGCCCTACATCGAGGCGGGCGGCTCGGTCGTCGCGGCGGCGGTGCCCGGGCGTGGGTGGTCGGCGGGGCCGCGACCGCGCCTCCGGGGCCTGTCGGCTGCCGAACGCGCGGTGCTCGCGCGGGCCTGGGCCCAGGACGCCCTCGTCGAACAGGCCAGCGTGGCGGCCTTTGCCCGCACGACCCTGGAGTTGATGGCGGTGGGCGCCCCGGCCGCGCTCCTCGCCGGGGTGCAGGCCGCCGCCGCTGACGAGGTCCGCCACGCCGAGATGACCTTCGCCCTGGCCTCGGCCTACGCCGGGGAGGCGCTGGCGCCCGGCTCGTTCCCGCTCGGGCCCGCCGTGCCGGTGCGCACGGACCTCGCCGACATCGCGGCCGCCACGTTCCGCGAGGGCTGCGTGGGCGAGACGGTGGTCGCGCTGCTCAGCGCCCGGGCTGCTGACGGCGCCACCGACCCCGCCGCCCGCGGGCTCTTGCTGAGGGTCGCGGCCGACGAGTCCCGCCATGCGGAGTTGGCGTGGCGCACCCTGGCTTGGGCGATCGAGGCGGGTGGGGCGCGCGTCGCAGCAGCGGTGGCGCGCGAGGTGGCGCGCCTGGTGTCCCAAGGCGTGACGCCCACCCAGGTGACGACGGGCGCCTCCGACTCCGTTCTCGCCGCCCACGGCCGCATCCGCCCCCACGCGGCGTTGCTGGCCCGAAAGCAGGCAATCGACGAGGTCATCCTCCCCTGTGTGCGTGCGCTCTTGTCGCGACAGGAGTCGGCCGCCGCCTAGCCGGGGTGACGACAGCTACTTGCCCAGCACCACGCTGTCCCACACCGTTGGTTCGGTCGGATCGCTCGTGTCGCCCATGCCGACGAAGTCGAACGACAACGAGGTCGCGGTCACTTCGGCCACGAGGAAGCCGTGGATCGGGTCGACGATGCCCTGCTCGTCGACCAGCTCGGGCCAGGCCAGCAACGCCCGCTGTTCGCCGCCGGGCTCCTCGGACTCGACCATGCGGACGTCGAGGTACCCGAACCCGGCGGACGGTGCCACGAGGTAGAGCGGGCCGTCGTCCGGGCCCAGGCCGTACTCGCCCGAGGGCGCTAGGGTGCCGTCGTAGGTGATCGGGTGGAATCGCTGGTAGATGTGCTCGTGCCCGGTGATCACCGCGTCCACCGCGCCGTCGAAGAGCTGGGTGATCGGTCGCTGCGCGGCGGCGGTCGAGGCGAATCGGGCACCCGCCGTGTACGCCGGGACGTGGAAGGCCGCGATGGCCCAGTCAACCTCTCGCTCGTTGCCGTCCCAGAGATCCAGGGTCTCCTCCTCCAACCAGCCAAACTGGCTACCGTCCGTGTCAAGTTCGCTGGGAATCTCACTGTTGATCGCGAAGATGCGGGTCTTTCCGTAGTCCAGGCGCCAGTACGTCTCGCTCCCCGGCGTGGCGGGTAGCGCGAACCAGTGGCGCCAACTGGTGCTGTCGGCGCTGGAGGGCACGCCCGGGGTGTCGTGGTTCCCGACGGTGGGCACCAGCGGGAGGTGGTTGAACAGCGCCCGGCCACTGTTGAAGAACGCCCACCAGAGGCCCGGGTGGTCGTCGGCGGCGAGGTCGCCGGGGACAAGCAAGAAGCGGGCGTCCGGCCAGTCGACGGCCATGCGCTCGGCGAGCTCGGGCCAGCGGTCGTCCGGGCGGCCGGTGTCTTGCATGTCGGCCGCGACGAGGAAGGTGAATTCTCGGTCCTCGGGGGAGGCGGTGCGGAAGGTGGACCAGGGCGAGGTGCGATCCGCCGCGTCGCGGACGCGGTATCGAAACACCTGCCCCGCGGGTAAGCCGGTCACCGCGACGTGGTGCACCAGGCCCACCTCGGTGCCCACCGCGTAGGCCACGTTCTCCGTGTCGGGACCGTACTCCACGATGCCGAGCCCGGGCTGCCCCGTGGCCCAGTTCACCACGATGCCGTCGTGCGGGACGGCCACCTCGTTCCAGGTCAGGTAGGGGCCCACCGAGGGGAACACGACGTCCCACGTGTGCTCGAACCCGTCGTTGTCGTCGGTCTGCCCGTCGCCTTCGAACACCATGTGGACCGCGCGACTGCCGTCGGTGGGCGTGATCGCGGCGACCCAGTGCTCGCCCTCGCGCTGCATGGGCGCGTAGTTCTCGGCCCGGATCTCGTTGGTGTCGTAGGCGACGTAGTTGGCGCCCGCGGGCGCGCGTCGGTCCAGCCAGCCGTCGACGCCCCAGGTGAGCTTCAGCGCGGAGGCGCCGGCGAGGGTGCCCGTGTAGTAGACGGCGTCGTCGGAGGCCCACGCCACCGGGGCAACGTAGGGATCGAGGTCGGGGAGCGCGGTGGGCTGCACCTCGGTGGCGGCGGTGGCCGACCCCACGGACTCGCCGTCGCGCCAGGCCTCGATGGTGCACGCCCAAGTCTGCCCCTCGCGGGTGTAGCCAGGAAACACCGTGTCACCGTCGTGTTCCCCGCGCAGGGTGAGCCCCGCGAAGGCGTCTCCGTCGACCGTCCACGAGAAGGTGAAGGCGTCGGCCTCCACGCCAGTGGGCGAGCAGGCGAGGGGCGTGACTTGGCTCGCCGGGTTGGCGGTGAGCTCGACGGCCAGGTTGGTCTCGCTGTCGCCGGGGTAGCCCAGTGGCTGGGGTTGGCAGGCGAGGAGCGCGGCGGCGAGGAGCATGGGGGCTGGGGGAGGAGGGTACGCCCAGCGGCCGCGGCTCGCAACATCGCAGGCCACCCCGCGAACCCGGCCTGCCCCTACAAGCGCTCCCGCTCGCTCTCCAGCGCGCTCGAGAAACCGGCGAGCCATCGGCGCACCACCTCGCGGTCGGCCGGCGACAGCTCGTCCAGGGCACGCACCATGGCCGCCTCCACCGTGCCACTGCGGGCATTTGCCGCGGTCCTCCCGGACGCGGTGATCGAGAGGACCGCCCGGCGAGCGTCGTCTCGGTCACGGGTCCGCGCCAGGAACCCCCGTCGCACGAGGCGCTCGAGGATCCCGGTGAGCGTGCTCGGGTGGATGCGGCCGGCCTCGGCGATCGCCCCCGCCGAGATGCCCGCGTTGGCCATGACGATCCTGAGGACCATGCGCTGGGGCCCCGTGACCCCCAGCGTGCGGATCATCCGCTTGGAGAGCATCTCCAACTCGTGGTTGGCGCGCCAGAGCAAGCCGAGGACCTCTCGGACCTCCGCGTCGCCCGGCGGCGTCGGGGAGCCCGTCGGGTTCAAGTCGGCCAAGCCGAGGCGTGCCGCCACCTGGCTCGGCGCGTGGGCGGTGGCCGTCGCCGGCGCCGGTGGCAAGTGGACGTCAAGCTTGGCTGCTTAACCGGCCCGCCCGGCGAGGGTGGTCGCCCGACTCGGACGGGGGATCCGCGCGGCCGCAGTCCTGGGGCGATAGAGCCGACTTCCCCCCGAGCTCACGCTGTCCGGCACCCCGTCCCGCCCGCCCGTTGCCGCCCGTCGCGAGCCGACCACGCCGTCGCGCGGCAGCACCGAGCGACCGAGGCACGTGGTCATCGTCGGCGGGGGCAGGGTGGGGTGTGCCGTGCTGTCGCGACTACCCCTCACGTGGACGGTGGTGGTCATCGACGGGAGCGAGACGGCCGCGGCGCGAGTGAGCGCCGCGCGTGCCGACGCGCGCTTCGTCCACGGCGACGGCAGCAGTCGGCTCACGCTCGCCGAGGCCAACCTGGACGCGCGCAGCGTCCTGGTGGCAGCCACCTCCTCCGACGCCGTGAACCGGGAGGCGGCACGGGTGGCCCGGGAGCACTTCGGCGTCCACGAGCGCGTGGTGGTGAACTCCGACGTGGCAAGCGAACTCGCGGAGGGCATCTCGCCGGAGGAACTGGTTCGCCCGGCCGACGCCGTGGCAGGGCAGGTGGTGAACCGCGTGAGCATCGAAGCGTCGCGAGCAGTAGACGTTGGACTCGGCGCAGGGGAGGTGCTCCAGGTCACGGTGCTCGAGGGGAGCCCGGCGGTCGGGCGCGCGCTGCGCGACTTCGGGGCCAGGCACTGGCTCGTGGCGGCCGTCTACCGGTCGGGCACGCTGATCGTGCCGCACGGCGACACCGAGGTGGTGGCCGGGGACCGGGTGCTGCTCGTGGGCGACCCGGCGGATCTCCAGGACGTGGCGCCCTACTTCCGCGGCGGCGCGCCAGTTTTCCCGTCGCAGTACGGTTCTCGACTGGCCTGGGCGGGCGGCGCCCCGGTACAAACCCTCGCGACGCGCCTCGCGGCCTCGCTGGAGGTCGACGACGCGCTGCCGATGCCGCCGGCCTTCCTGGCGACGGGCACGCCTGGGCAATGCCGAGACTGGCTCGACGAGCACACGGTCGGCTGCGTGGTGATTCCCGGGGGGCGGATCCCCTGGTACGTGCGGGCCGGGCTCGTCCGGTCGAGCCTACACGAGTTGATCGCGACGGCGCGGCGCCCGGCCGTGGTGGTTCGAGGCACCACGAGCACCGTCGAACGGTTGCTCGTCTGCGTGCGCGAACCTCGGCAGCAGCGGGAGGTGGGCCTGGCGGCGATCGACCTCTCGCGGCTCCTCGGGGCGGAGGTGCACGCCCTCACCGTGCACGGCAACGACCAGGACCAAGCTCGGATCCACGCAGACCTCGACCGGGTGGCCCGGCTGTACGGCGTGCAGATGGAGCACCGCCACGCGCGGGGCAACCCGGTAGCCGCCATCCGCGCCGCCGCGGCCGACTACGACATGGTGGTCGTCGGGATCAAGCCGGAGCACAACTCGCTCCTCTCGCCCGACGTGTCCACCTTCCTGCTCCACGACCTCCCGGTCACGGCGGTCTTCGTGCCGTGGTCGCCGGGCGGGTAGCCGGTGAACAACGCCGCCGCGCTCCTGCTGCTCGTCATCGCCGTCGGGGCGGTGGCCTCCCCGGCGGTGGGGCGCTGGCTGGGCGTACCCGCCGCGGTCGTCGAGATCGTGTTCGGCGTCGTGGTGGCCGCCACCGGCGCCGTCGACGCGGAGACCGTGCCCTTCGTGCGGTTCCTGGCCGACTTGGGGTTCGCCCTTTTCCTGTTCCTCGCAGGCATGGAGGTCGACGCGCAGGGCTTGCGCGCCGGCGGCGCTCGCAGCGTGATCGGCCCGGTGCTCGCCGCGGTGGCCGCCTTCGTCCAGGCCTTCGCTATCTGTGCGCTCCTCGGGTGGTCGCCCTGGGTGGCCCTGGCGCTCGGCGCCACCAGCGTGCCGCTGTTGTTGTCGGTGGTGCGCGAGCAGGGCCTGGGCGCAACTCCCCTGGGGCGCCAGATGGTGACGGTGGCCGCCGTCGGCGAGGTGGTCACCGTCGCCCTCGTCGCGCTGGCCGAGGTGATCGACGAGGCCCAGGGGGTGCTGCCGGCGCTGTTGGGGCTCGCACGCCTCCTGGGACTGCTGGCCGTGGTGATCTTGGGCACCCGGGTGATCGCGGTGCTGCGCTGGTGGTTTCCCGAGCGTGCCGAGCGCTTGGCCGCTGGCGACGCTGCCGAGACCGGTGTACGCGCGGGCTTCGGGCTCACGTTCGCGATGATCGCGGCGGCGGCGCTCGCCGGGGTCGAACCGCTGCTCGGCGCCTTCGTGGGTGGCTTGATGGTCGCCTTCGCCGTCCAGGACAAACCCGCCATCGAGCAAAAGTTCGGACCGATGGCCTACGGTTTCTTCGTGCCGGTGTTCTTCGTCGACGTGGGCCTCCGGTTGGATCTCCACGAGTTCGACGTCGCCGCCGGGTTGCCTCAGGTGATCGGCGTGTGCGTGGT
>CAYHRZ010000322.1:0-6399 GCA_964359125.1 uncultured Klebsiella sp.
GCGATGAGGCCCGCACGGCTGGCGCCGGCCACGTCGCGCTCGAGGTCGTCGCCCACGTGCACCGCCTCCGAGGGGGCCACCCCCACCACCCGGCAGGCGGCGGCGAAGATCTGCGGGTCGGGCTTCTCGACCCCCATCTCGGCCGAGCAGAACAGGTAGGGACAGAGCCGGTCGAGGGCGAAGCGCCGGTACAGGACCCTGAGACGGGTGTCCCAGTTGGAGACGATGCCGATGCGAATGCCCTGTCGCGACAGGGCCCCGAGCACGCGGAGGGCGTCGGTGTCGACCCACCACGCCCGGGGACGGGCGAAGTGCTGGTACAGCGCCTCGAAGAGCGCGTCGTCGTCGAGGCCGACCGCCTCGGCAAGCACCGGCCGCCAGTAGGCCCGCCCGTCGCCCTCCTGGACGGCCGCCCCGCGGGCGCGCAGGGCGGCGCGGAAACGGCGCTCGACTTCCACGGGATCGGCCGCGTGGCCGCGCGCCCGCGCCGCGCGCGCGTAGGTGATCCCGACGGGCTCGCGTGGGTGCAGTAGCGTGCCCGCCGCGTCGACGAACACCGCCCTCAACGCCACGAGAGCGCCTTGGTTACCGCCCAGCGCAGGCCCAGGCCCAGCCCTCCGCCCAGGGCCCAACCCGCGAGCACGTCCGAGGGCCAGTGCTGGCCGCTGGCGACGCGCGCCACGCCGGCCACGCCCGCCACCACGGCCAGGCCCGGCGAGAGCAGCGCCCCCGCGATCGCCGCCGTGTTCGCGGCATGGCAGGACGGCATCGCCTGCCCGCTGCCGCAGGTCGGGCGGCCGGGGGAGCCCCGGGAGTGCACGTCCTCCAGCACCGCGCAGGGCCGCGCACGCTCGGCGAGCGGCTTGATCACCCGCGCGCAGGCCACGTCACTGATGGCGACGGCCAGCACGGCGGGCAGCAGGTAGCGCCGGTGTCGAGGCTCCCAGTACGCGGCCACCGCCACGACCGCCAGCACGGCGGGCGCCCAGGGGTGGTCGAGGAGATCCCAGCACCAGCGCGCGGCCGGGTACCACCCGTTCACTAGCCGGAAGAGGGCCTCGTCGAGCCCACTCAAGGGTTGGGATCCTCCACGTGGTGCTCGCGCGTGTCGACCACGCGCCCGTAGCGGTCGTAGATCGTGGCGCGATCCACCTTGTTGTTCCAGATCGGGTCGCGACTTCCAAGGTAGATCTCGAGTTGAGAGGCCGGGTCGATCTGGTTCACGCCGAGCCCGCTGTGCACCTTCGCGGTGTGCCCAACCGGGAGCACCCCCGCCGGGAACGTCCACGATCGACCGCTGATGTCGGCGATACGGTAGCCCGCGAGTTCCAAGGGCTCGCTCGAGACGTTGCACAGCCGTAGGTACTCGCCGTTGACGTTCTGGCGGTCGTCCCCGTCGGCGTTGGCGTGGAACGAGGTGATGTGGATGGCGCCCTGGTACCGCTCGCTGGACCAGATGCCTCGCCGGGCCGCGCGGGCCTTGTCCTGGGCGGCGATGAAGGGCGCGAGGTCGGTCGTGTCGGGGGGGATCACGAAGAGGTGCCCCAGGCCCCGCTCGAGCAGCGCGATCGACAAGTTCTTGCCGTCGACTTCCACGCCCGCGAGCAGTCGACCGTAGCCGTCGCGGGTGGTGCCGCCGTAGAGGAGGGTCACGCTCTTCTGCAACACCAGCGTGTTCGTCAACTCGCGGGCTTCGACCCCGTATTCCTCCAGCGGCTTGAGCTCGGGCGTGTTGACCCAGCGCAGGCGCACCTTGTCGCCCGTGGACAGGGTCAGGGTGTCGCCGTCGTAGACCGAGGCCACGCTGGCGGTGGCCGGCGGCGGCACCTCGGTGACGGGGTCGCCCGCGAGAGCGACGATGGCGGTCAGGAGGAGCATCATGGCGACACCGTGCCTCTCATCCGTCGGAGTTGCCACACCAAGTAGGGATCGCCGGGCGAGAGTCGAGCGGCGGCCTCGGCCTGGAGCAGCGCCTCCGCCGCGTCGCCGCGGTGGAGGGCCACGACGGCGGCCGTGTCGCGGAAGGCGCTGTTGTCAGGTTCGGCCTTGATCGCGCGGTTGATCCGCGCCTGGGCGTCGTCGAGTCGGTCCCCCTGGAGGGCCCAGTACCAGGCCTCGCAGTTGTCGCGCGAAGCGCCTCGCCGCATCGGCTGGCAATCGCGTTGGAAGCCGCGGGTCAAGAGGTCGCGGGCGGCGTCGGCGTCGCCCAGCGTGCCGAGGGCCGCCCCGACGAAGTCGAAGGGCTCCATCCCCGGGTGGAGCCGCCCCATCGCGCGCTCCACGTCGGCGCGGAAGGTGGCCTCGTCGCGTTCGTCGAGGTGCTGCGCGTAGAGCCAGATCGACTGTCCGCCGATGGGGTACAGGTCGATCAACGAGCGCAGGGTCGAGATCGCCCCGTACTTGTCACCCTCGGCCAGGGCGATGAGCGCCCGCCGGAACAGGAAGCCACTGCCACCACGATCCACCGCGATGGCCTCGTCGAGCGCGCGCAGCGCCTCGCGGGGCCGGTCGTTGGCCAGGAGCGTGTCCGAGAGGCCGACGAGTAGCTCCTGGTGCCAGTCCGCGTCGTCGGAGCCCGTGTCGACGGCCGCTTGCGCCAGTTCCAGCGCGGCGGCGGCCTGCCCGGCTGCGACCAGGCTGCCCAGGTGAGCCACCCACTCGCCCTCCTCGGCCAGGGTGGCGGGCGAAAGCGCGCCCAGCCGAGCCTGGGCCTCAGCGTCTTTGCCGTCGGCACGGTCGAGGCGCGCGGCGAGCACCTGCAGCCCGACGTCGTCGGGCCGGGCGGCCAGGGCCCTCCGCAGCAGTTCCCGCGCCGCCTCGGGTTGGTTGGTGACCACCAGCACCGGCACCCGCAGTTCGGCTCGCGACAGGTCGTCGCCGTAGCGGGCCAAGTCGGCCTCGAGCCAGGCCCCGCTGGCATCGAATTGCCTCTTCTTCCTCGGCGTCTCCAGGATGAAGCGTCGGCCCTGGTAGTCGATGACCGCGCGGTAGGCTCCGATGGTCCGGTAACCCAAGAGCCCCGGGGTCACCTGGCAGCTCTCGACCGCGAAGTCGGGGGAGTTCCAGCGCAGGCTGTCGGACTGCTTCACCTTGCGCCCGCCCGTCGTCAGGGCGGTGATCGGGATGCGGCGAGTCTCGGTGAGGAACTGGAAGTCGGGCACGCGGTCGAGGTCCGCGCCGATCCCGTACACCGGCTCGACCCCCAGCGTGCTGGTGCTCCGGAAGGGCTCGCCGGTGTTGCACCACAACGACGTGTCGGCGGCGCCGGTGTCGATCTCGATGCGGACCGGCTGGTGCAGGCTCCCGTCGGGCAGGCTGGCCTCGACGATCACGTCGGTCACGACGTGGTTACCGTCGAGTTCGATGGTCGAACCGCGCCCCCGGGGACGGTACGCCCCGGGCGGCCAGAGTTCCAGCTGGTCTGCCGGGTAGTCGACCACCAGGGTGAACTGCGACCACACGTTGTTTCCGAGGATCCCGTCGACGGGCAGCACCCCCGCGCGCTCGGGGGCACCCGGCACGCCCACCGCCACGTCGATGGCATGCACTTCGAAGCTACCCAGGAACAGGCTGGGAATCTGGGCCCTACGCCAGGGCACCGAACCCGACAGCCCCGACACCCGTCCCTCCGCCACCTCGGCCACCAGGCCCATCCGCTCCGCCGCGTCTTCGTTCACCACCGAGATCGCCGCGCCCGTGTCGAGCAAGAACAGGCCGCTGGTGCCGTTGGGGAACCGGGCCTCCACGTACACCTTGTCGGCCCCGGGGTAGCCTCGCCAGAGGTCCAGGGTCACGTGGGCTGCGGGCTTCGACCAGGTCGGGCTGCTCAGGGCGAGGGCGACGAGGAACACCATGCGGTGCTAACTCTCGACTTCGTCGAGCCGTTCCGGGTTCTCGAGCAGTTCTCTACATTCCCGCGCGACGACGCCCGCGTGGTAGCCGTCGACCACCCGGTGGTCGAAGGTCCCGTTGACGTGGAGCACCCGGCCGATGATGATCTTCCCGTCTTCTACCAGCGGTTTTTCCTCGATGGTCCCGAGCGTGATGATGATCGGCGTCCGCGCCTGAGGGAAGAACGGCGCGTAGCCCACGGTGAGGCCGAAGACGCCGACGTTGGTGACCATCGCCGAGCCGAAGGGATCGCCCGGCGTGCCGAGGAACTTGGGGTTCACGTTCAGCGTGTACTGGAGGAAATCCAAGAATCGAAGCAGGTAGTAGATCACGAACCCGGGCATCGAGGCGAGCGAGTTCTTCGTGTTGTTGAACTCCTCGTCTTGCCCGGCCCGGATCTTCGCCGCGCGCTCGCGGATCACCTTGCCGATCGCCGCCACGTCGAGGCGGTCCGCGTTCTTGATCTTCACGCCGGAGAGGTCGGCCTTGCCGATGCTCGCTGCGTCTTCCACCACCACCTGGACGAAGATGTCGATGTCTTCGCGCTGGTAGAGGTTGCCAAAGCGCACCAGCGAGTTGAGCGACCGGTGCTTCTTGATGATCATCGCCAGCGCCCGCGCCATGGCGGTGCCGACGGTCACCTTCTCGCCGGTCTCCTCGCGTTTCTTGGCGATCCACGCCTCTAGTTTCTCACAGCGGATCTCCAGCGACCCGTAGACATGAGGGTCGAAGGGGTGATCCCAGGCGTTGGCTGCGATCTTCCGGTAGGTGGACGGGTTCGGGTAGGGCTTGAGGACGATGTTGGGCATCGCCGCAGAGCCTATCGGATCGCGCCTACTTCTTGGCGGCGAGAATCTCTCGGCGCGCGTTTTCCACCATCGCCGCGAAGGCCTTGTCGAGCCGCTCCCGCAGGCCGAGTTTCTCGGCCAGCAGCAGGAAGTAGCCGTTGCCGTAGAGATCCACGTGCAGCGTGACGAGGGTGTTCGTCGACGGCTTCATCGTGCGCAGGCTGTACTGCAACTTGCCGTTGACGTGGCGCCCCTCGAGGGCCACGTGCACCCGCCGACCCCCGTGCTCCTCGTCGACGTGGCTGAACCGGTACTGGATGGTACGTGGCCGCGGCGGCGACTTGCACTCCAACTCGAACTCGCCGGGGCCCTTGCCCGCCATGCCGTCCCACGCCCCTTCGAGGATCTTCTGGTGGTTGAGGGGATCGGCGAGCCAGGCCAGCACGTCATCACGGCGCACGCCCTCGACCAGGGCGTCGTTGGTGTAGACCGACATGCCCCCGCGTTATCACGCGGCCCAGGAATCAGCGTGGTCCCCTACATCCAGATCCCCACCAAGACCGTGCTCGGCGTGCCCCTGGATCCCTGGGGCATCCTCGTGACGGCCGGCTTCCTCATCGGCCTCGAGATCGCGCGCGCGCGGGCGATCAAGCGGGGTCTCGACGTCCGCGACGTCGTCGACGGCATCGTGTTCACCGTGCTGTGCGGCTTCGTGGGGGGGCACCTGGTCCACGTGCTCGCCTACCACCCCGAGCAGTACGAGAAGGACGGCATCTGGTCGCTGATCTGGGTGTGGAAGGGCTTCTCGTCGTTCGGCGGCTTCTTCGGTGCCGTCTTCGGCGCCACGGCGTTCTACCGGTGGATCCGGCCGCGCGCGTTCTGGCAGCACGCCGACGTCGTGATGTTCGCCTTCCCGTTCGCGTGGATCTTCGGTCGCGCGGGCTGCGCCATCGTCCACGACCACATCGGTCGAAAGACAGACTTCTTCCTCGGTGTCGACTTCGAGTCGAAGTTCCCGGGCATGGGCATCCGCCACGACCTCGGTCTGTACGAGTCGTTGTTCACCATCGTGATCTCTGCCGTGTTCTGGGCCTGCCGGAACCGACCTTGGAAGCCAGGCAGTTTCGCGGTGCTTTGGACGGTGATGTACGCCCCGGTCCGGTTCTTCATGGACTTCCTCCGCAACACCGACCTCAAGAACGCCGACGTGCGATGGGGCGCGCTCACCCCCGCGCAGTGGGGTTGCATCGTGATGGCCATCGGGGGCGCCAGCCTCTACGCGTGGCTCCGCGAGCAGCCCCCGGTGACGGTCGCGACCGACGGTGACGACCCGGGGGCCCCGCGGGTAGCGCGCGGTGACGTGGCCAGCGCAGATTGACGAGCTTTCCCGCTGCGAGCCCTTAGGCTGAGCGGCGATGGATGACTTCGTCGTCGGGTTGGTGTGTGCAGGCGTCGTGTTCTTCCTGCCGTCGCTGGTGTTGTCGATCCTGGCTTTCTTCGCGGCCCGCCGCGCCCAGCAGGCGGTGGCCAAACTGGAAAGCCGGTTGGCCGAGGCGCCTGCGGCCCGCGCGGCAAGCACGAGTCCGGTGTCACCGGGGGACAGCGCCCGCGCGGTGACGACCCCGCCGCCCGCCCAGTCCGCCGCGACCCCTGCGCCGTCGCCCCCCGCGGCGGCGACCCCCGGGGCGGCCCCGACCGCTCGCTCGCCGGGGGCGCCGAC
>CAYHRZ010000323.1:0-6395 GCA_964359125.1 uncultured Klebsiella sp.
CGAGGCCCGCGCCGCCCGCCGAGATCGAGTGCGGGGGCAGGGTGGCGTTGCCGCCGAGCCCGGGGGTGGCGGCGGGCGGCGGCGACAGTTCGATGCGCGGCGGGCTCTCCATCGCCGCGCCGGCGCGCTTCGCGCCTTGTTTTTCGGACGCCCTCGCGGTGTCGGCCTTGGCGCCCTCGGGCTTCGTGGCGGCGGGCTTGTCGTCGGCGGGGCGGGGCTTGGCAGCCACGGGCGGCGTGGCCCGCTCTGCGGCCCGCATGGCTTCTTCGAGTTCCGCGGGTACCGGGTGCTCCACCGTGCTCGACTCGATGACGGCCAGCACCAGGAAGGCCACCGGTCGGCCGCCCGTCTCGGCGATGGTGAGCACGCTGGGCCCGGCCTCCGTGGCGTCGCTGCGCACGTAGTAGCGATCTTGCAGCTCGGGGCTGATCACGTGGACCAGCGAGCCGTCGGGGTACTGCTGCAAGCGGTACAACCCCGGCTCCAGCAGTCCGGGGTGGTTGAAGTTGTCGAGCCAGTGGCGCCCCAGCGTGAGCACGATCTGGTCGCTGTAGAGTCGCGCGACCTCCCGGTAGCCTTCCCAGGCGCCGGGGAGGTTGAGGTGGATGCCGAGCACGGGGCGGCTGCGCGGCGCTGGCCCGACGTAGAGGTTCGGCAACAGCCCGGTGACGAACTCACCGGGTTCGAGTCCGAACGACTGGTGCAGCATCTCGCTCCCACCGTCGGCCACGATCCAGAACCGCAACGGCCGCGTGCCGTAGAGCAGCTCGAACTTCTCCTTCACGCAGTACTCGGTGAACTCCTCGCCGAGTTGCCGGGCCGCCCGGTCCGTCCACCCCGGGCCCTGTCCCGCCACCCGCCGGGCGTCGGGCTGGTTGATCACCACCAGCACGTCGGTGAACGACGCGATGCCGTCGCCCCGCTCGGCGTGGATGTGGGCCCGCAAGCCACCCTTCCGGCCGCCGTAGCTGGCGGTGGACCACATGAGCGAGGGTTGTTCGACCAGGTCGTCTTCAGCCATGTGCTTGCGAAGTCGCGACAAGTAGAACGCGCTGGCCGGGTCCTGGTCGATCACCACCTCGGCCCCGCCGGAGAGCCCCTGCGTCCGGCCGGTGGAGAAGATCCGAGAGATGAAATCGGCGAGTTGCGCCATCGGCGGGCTCCGGGTGCCCGCGGGATAACCGGGCACAATGGCAGAGCGTATCGCGATCAGCGGCTCGGCCGGCGTGGGCAAGAGCACGCTGGCCCGCGCCGTGGCGGCGGAGTTGGGCGTCGCCTGCCTGCCCGAGGGCATGCGCGAGTACCTCGAGCGCACCCGGGTCAACATCCATGACCTCGGGCGCGACGGACTCCGCGCCCTGGTCTTGCAACTCTGGGAGGAGCGGGCCGAACTCGAGGCCAAGCACCGGGCTTTCGTGGCCGACCGTGCTGCCTACGACTTCGCGGCGTTCTGGATGTTCTACGGCTTCGCCCAGGACGACGACGACACGCGCCGCCTGTTCGCCAGCGCGCTCCGCGCCGACCGCTACGACGCCGTGTTCCTCCTCCCGTGGGGACAGATCCCGCTGGTCGCCGACGGCATCCGGTCGACCGACCGCTTCGCGCAACTCCACGTGCAGTCGATGATCGTGGGCCTGTGCTCCGAGTTCGGCCCGCCCGTCACGTGGGTGCGGCCCAGCGCCCTCGCCGAGCGAATCGCGGTCGTTTGTGGGGGCCGGGGGCGCGGGCCGGAATAGGGCCCGCGGCCCGCGTCGCCGCGGCCTTTCCCGAGTGTCCCTTGCCCGGCCGCGGCTACACCATCCTAGACACCGCCTACACCCCCGACGACGTGGAACTGACCCTCTGCGAGCGCGGCGACGAGCTGGTGATCCGGGCGCACAACACCGACTTGATGTCGAACCGGATGCATGGGTCGGAGGAGGCGATGGCCGAGCTGGCGCGCACCGCGCGGCGCGGCGGCCGGGTGCTCGTGGGTGGTCTGGGCCTCGGCTACACGCTGCGGGCGGCGCTGGAGGAGTTGCCCCCCGAGGGCACGGTCACGGTGTGCGAGCTGATGCCCGCCATCGTGGACTGGAATCGCCAACGCCTGGGCCACCTCGCCGACTACCCGTTGGAGGACCGCAGGGTGGAGCTGGTGGTGGCCGACGTGGCCGACCTCCTGCGCGAGACGCCGGAGACCTGGGACTCCATCCTGCTCGACGTCGACAACGGCCCGCGCAGCTTCACCCAGCGCAAGAACGAGGATCTCTACGCCGACCGGGGGCTCAACATCTGCCGCATGGCGCTGCGACCCAACGGGATCGTGGCCTTCTGGTCGGCGTTCGAGGATCGCGAATTCGAGCGCCGCATGAAGCGGGCGGGGTTCTCGGTGGAGGCCCACCAGGTGCGCGCCCGGGGCGTCGACCGGGGGCCCTGGCACTGGATCTACGTGGGGTCCCGGTAGCGGCGGCGGCCAGGCCGCCCAGGATAAGCCACGCCCATGACCCAGATCAGCCCCTTCCGCGCCTGGCACGCCCCACCCCACCTCGCGGCCGAGGTGATCGCGCCGCCCTACGACGTGATGAGCGAGGCCGAGGCCCGGGCGACGGTGGCCGCCAACCCGCGGTCCTTCGTCCGCGTGTCGCGGCCGGAGTCGGTGATGGCGCCGGGGGCCGACAGCCACGCCGAGGAGGCCTACGCCACCGCCCATCGCGAGTACGCGGCGATGAAAGCGGAGGGACTCATCGTCCAGGACGAGGCCGACAGCTACTACCTCTACGGCCAGCGCATGGGCGCCCAGTACCAGGTGGGGCTGGTGGCTTGCTTTTCGACCGAGGCCTACGACGAGGGGCTGGTGAAGCGGCACGAGTTCACCCGGCCCGACAAGGAGCAGGACCGCGTCAAGCACATCCTGGCCACCAACGGCCAGACGGGGATGGTGTTCCTCACCTACCGCGACCACCCCGACCTCAACGAGCTCATCGCGGTGGGGGCCACGACCCCGCCGCTGTTCCACGTCGCGACCGACGACGGCGTGGAACACACCCTCTGGCGGGTCGACCACCCGGTGGCGGTGGCGGCGATCACCGCCGCGGCCGCCCGGCTGCCGGCGGTCTACGTGGCCGACGGGCACCACCGCAGCGCCGCCGCTTCGATTGTCCACCGGCAGCGCGAGGGGCAGCCCGGGCGCCACGGCTGGTTCGTCGCCTGCTGCTTCCCTGCTTCGTCCTTGAATATCCTCGCCTACAACCGCGCGGTGAAGGACCTCGGCGGTCACCAACCCGACGCGCTGGTCACCGCGATCCGGGCCGCCGGCTACCACTGCAACCCCACCACCGAGCCCGAGCCCGCGCGCATGGGCACGTGCACGATGTACCTCGGTGGGAAGTGGTGGCTGCTCACCGCGAAAGACGTGCCTGCGGACCCGGTGGCGCAGCTCGACGTGTCGATGCTGCAGGACCGGGTGCTGCGCCCGCTCCTGGGGATCGACAACCCGCGTACGGACAAGCGGATTGACTTCGTGGGCGGCATCCGCGGCTGGCAGGAGCTGGTGAGGCTGGTCGACAGCGGCTCGCACGCGGTGGCCTTCCACATGTTCCCCACGCAGATGTCGCAGCTGCTCGACGTGGCCGACGCGGGCCAGGTGATGCCGCCGAAGAGCACCTGGTTCGAGCCCAAGCTGCGCGACGCGGTCGCCATGCACGAGCTGGAGTGAGCCCCCGGCAACGGCTGGTCGCCACGCTGCGGAAACAACTCGGACTCGGGGTGGTCCAGGTGGTGGCCACCAAGCCGGGCGGCGAGTCGCGCACGCTGGAGAGCCCCACCATCGCCACGGTATGCGCGGCGGCCGACGCGGGCTTCGTGAAGCTGAGCCTGTTGCGGGCCGACGGCGAGCGGGTGGCGGTCGACGCGCGCCACGGGGGCACGCGGGCGCAGCGGCGCGACGGCTTGGAACGCCCGGCGGGCAGCCCGGTGCCCGCCAGCGAGGCCCCGCCCGCGGCCCCGGCAGGGCAGGGGCCGCTCTCACCGGCGCTCTTGCGGGTGATCGACATCGCCAACGCCGACGGCACGGTGTCGGCGCAGAACGCGAAGAAGCTCAAGCAGACGCGGCACCTGGTGGAGCTGTTGCGCCCGGCGTGGACGGCGGCGCGGGCGGCGCTACGCGAGGCCCGGCCGCTTCGGGTCTTGGACCTGGCCTGCGGCAACGCGTACCTGTCGTTCGTGCTGTACGACGCCCTGCGCGCCGAGGGGATCGCCTGCCGCCTGCACGGTATCGAAGCCCGACCGGCGCTCGTCGACAACTGCGCCGCGCGGGCGCGTACGCTCGGTTTCGACGGGATGAGCTTCGCGGCCAGCACCATCGGCGCGGCGGACCTCGCACCCCTCGGCGGCCCACCGGATCTCGTCCTCGCCCTGCACGCCTGCGACACGGCCACCGACGAGGCGCTGGCCCTGGCGATCCGGGCCAGCGCCACCTCGATCTTCGTGGTGCCCTGTTGCCAGGCCGAGCTCGCCAGCCAGATGCGGGGACACCCCAACGCTTTGTCCCCAGCCCTGTCGCGACACGGCATGCTGCTCAACGAGCACGCCGCGACGCTCACCGACGCCATCCGCGCGGACCTGCTCGATGCCCTCGGCTACGCGGTCGACGTCGTGGAGTTCATCGACGCCGGCCACACGCCCAAGAACCGCCTGCTGCGCGCCCACCGGCGCACCAGCCCGGCGCCGGGACGGGACCTGGCGGCCACGTTGGAGCGCATCGCCGCGCTCGGGCTGCGGCCGAGCCTCGCCGGGATGGTGGGGGGCTGAGGGCCGAAAGGAGCGGGGGCCGTGGCCGGTGCTTTGGACGGCGTAGGCCGCGCCCACCCCCCTCGTGGGGGACACGCTACGACTGCCGCCGCTCGACCAGGGTGGTGAGCACGGCGCCGATGCTCTGACCCGTCCGGAGTGATTCGCGCACGATCCACCGCGCGGTTTCGATGTGCGCAGCTTCTAGAGGGAATACGAGCCGGGGTTCCCCGCCCGCGTGGGTGAACGGCGAAGCCGGATTGCCCCAGTAGCAGTCGTCACACCGGTTCGGGTCCGGCGGCACGGCCTCGGCGTTGGGGCAGCGGCGGCAGCCACTCGTGCGCTTCGTGGTGTTGCAGGACCGGCACGCCAGGAGCCATCGTGTGGTGCCGGTGGTGCCGAAGAACTCCCCGGGTTGCGCGTGGTCGACTTGGAGCGGCAAGCCTGAGCGGAGGCAGAAATCACACCGGTTGCGAGTCGCTTCCTCCCGTCGGGATTGCACCTCGCGAAGCCCCGGGACGCGACCTCTCGGAAGCACCGACGACGGATCAGCAGTATCCCTGGCCAGTCGATAGCTCGGAGTCCTCCCCGAACGCGTCTCGATCATCCAGCCCAACCGCTCCAACTCCTTGCGGTAGAACTGGAAGTAGTTCGTGTGGACGCGTTTCGCGATGTCGCGGCTGGTCAACCAGGCGCCCTCCGCGTACGCGGCCAGCAGGGCGTCGAGTACGGCGGTGCGGATGTTGCTGCGCGGGGAACCGGCCAAATCACTCTTCGACACCGCAACCTGCTATCGCGCGAGCGGGACGGCACGCGAGGTCCGCATCCCACGACCACCAGGTCCCAGCACGCTGGCCGTCCGTCCTCCCGGGCGTGACATTCCACCTCGCCCCCGCCTAGTATGCCCGTTCGACGCCGTGGCCACCGTCCGCCGCCAGCGGCATCGGCCGAGGAGGTTGTCGCCCTGGACCTCGATGGGGCGCCACGGTTGTGTTGACGAAGGGGAAGGGGACCCCGTTCAGTAAAGAGTGCTCCCAAGGACGAGGTACGCCGCTCCCGCATCGTTCCCCCCGGAACCCTCGTAGGGGGCGCCGACCAGCAAGTCGCCGAGGCCGTCGGCGTCCACGTCGGCGGAGGCGAGCGTGAACCCGGCGTAGTCGGATGACCGCTCCCCGACCAGGATGGTGGCCGCGTCGCCGGGCCCCCCCGACCCCGACAGGGGCCCCAGCAAGATCGCCGTCCCGCCAAGCTGGTCTGAGTCGGCGCCCGGTTCCCAGAAGGGTGCGCCGATGGCGAGGTCGGCCGCGCCGTCGCCGTCGACGTCGCCGGGTGCGGTGATGGCCCAGCCCCAGTACGAGGCGTAGGTGCCGAGGAACTCGTAGGTGGCTGCTTCCCAGCCCGCGGCCGTCGACAAGAGGTGGGCGGCACCTCCCAGCGCGTCGCCCTTGTTGCTGTAGGCGTCGCCGGCCACGACGTCGACGATTCCGTCGCCGTCGCCGTCGGCCGCCGCCAGGGTGGCGCCGAGCTCGTGGCCGGCAAACGCGTCCCCGGCGAACGTCGCGTCGGCGTCCTCGTGGCTGCGCCCTGCCACCACCGGGCCGTCGAACAGCCACACGCCCGCCCCGCCG
>CAYHRZ010000324.1:0-6384 GCA_964359125.1 uncultured Klebsiella sp.
GCGGCGCCGCCGGCGGATCTCTTCGCCTACAGCACCGCCGCCTCCTACGTGATCCAGGGCGACTTCACCGACAAGAGCAAGCTGGGCCTGTTCATCCGCGTCGCCCTTGTTTGCTCGCCGGCCACGGGGAGCGCCATCGAGTCCGGCGTTGTCACGCTCGCGCTCGCCTTCGAGTTCCGGGCGTAGCGGTGAACCGCGGGATCGACTGGTCGCGGGCGCCGCTGAGGGGCGTCCCGCGCCGGTCTCTCGCACCGCCTGCGGAATGCGGATGCGGCGAGGCGTCGGCGGGGGGGTACTCGCGTGCCCTGCTGCCCGACGAGCGCGCGTTTCTCGATTCCGCCCGCGCCCGGGGACGGGATCGGCTCCCTCGAGAGCAACGCGCGATCCCCAGCAAGCCCCGGGCTCGCGTGACCCCGCCTGCCGGGCCATTCCAACGTTCCCGCGGCATGCCCGCGCTGGCCCCGGAGCTCTTCTGGGACGCCACCGAGTTCTGCTACCTCGACCCGGATTTCCTGGACAGCGGCGAGTTCATCATCACCAAGGCGATGGCGCAGATCAACGAGAACGTCGACATCGTCGAGGACTTCTTCGACCGGTACCGGAACGTCCTCGGAGCACGCGTGTCGGGGTCGTGTGTCGTCAACCTCGTGACGGCTGCTAGCCGCTTCGCCGGCTACCTCCACTTCGAGCGCGTGGATCGGACGGGGCGCCCGTGTGGCAGCGAGAAGAAGTGGCTGGCTTGCACGGTTCCGGGGGCGGTGGTCATCCAGCTCGCGCAGCAGTTCGTCGGCGCCGTGTTCAACTCGCGCGCGGCGCACACGTGTAGCTCGGGCGACGGAGACTGTGCTTGCGTGGTCGCGGAGCTCGCGGCGCTGATCCTGCACGAGACCTGCCACTCCTGCCTCCTGGACGAGATCCCGGCGTACCTGCTCGCCGCCCACTACAAGACGGAGTTCGCCCGTGCCAAGGGCCACACTTCCTCGTGTTGCACGGGTCGCCGGATTCTCGCTTGGGACGAGCGCGTCTGGACGGCCTCGAGGGCAAGAGCTGCAGCGGAGTTTCCATCCATTTCCAAGGACAGCGACGGGTGGAGGTTGGACTCTTGCTGAGGTGCGTCCTCGGCGTCGCGTTGGCCGCCGCCGGGCTGGCGGGTTGCTGGATCCACGGTACCCAGTGCGGCAGCCCGATAGAGGGCGACTGGGTCACTGTCGATGACAACGGCCTGTACATCTTCTGCGAGTGCGACGCCCGGGACACCGGCGGTGCCGACTCCGGGACCCGCGTCACGAGGTGCGACGCGGCGGACACGGCCCCGCCGACCTGCGAACGGCTCTACCAGTTCGGGACCGTGGACCTGTCCACGTCGCCACTCACGCTCTCCAACACCTACGAGTCCAACCCGTACTCCTACACCCTGACCGACGATGAGCTGAGCGCGCTCCGGGACGCTTGCGGCTACGGCGACTGACCGCCGACCGCCGACAGCTGACAGCTAACAGCTGACTGCTGACTGCTGACCGCACGTCGCCGCGATCGGAGTTAGCCGCGGCCGCCCATGTCGCTCCCGCAGGACAAGATCCGCAACTTCGCGATCATCGCCCACATCGACCACGGCAAGTCCACGCTCGCCGACCGCCTTTTGCAGGTCACCGGGACGGTCAACGCCCGCGAGATGCGCCAGCAGTACCTCGACAAGATGGACATCGAGCGCGAGCGCGGCATCACCATCAAGGCCCAGACTGCGGCGATGACCTGGAAGGGTCACACCCTCGACCTCATCGACACCCCGGGACACGTCGACTTCGGCTACGAGGTTTCCCGCGCGCTGGCGGCCTGCGAGGGGGTGATCCTTGTGGTCGACGCGGTGCAGGGGGTCGAGGCACAAACCCTCGCCAACGTGTACCTGGCCATCGAGCACGACCTCGAGATCCTGCCCGTGGTCAACAAGATCGACCTCCCCGGCGCCGACCCGATCCGCGCCATGCAGCAACTGGAAGAAAACGTCGGCATCGACACCGAGTTCTGCCAGCTTGTCTCCGCGAAGACGGGCGAGGGCATCGAGGCCCTCCTCGACATGCTCGTGGCCCGCATCCCACCCCCGAAGGGCGACCGCGAGGCGCCGCTCCAGGCCCTGATCTTCGACGCCTGGTTCGACAGCTACGTGGGCGTGATCGTCCTCGTCCGCGTGAAGGGCGGCGTCGTGAAGAAGGGCGACCGCGTCCGGCTGATGGCCACGGGCACTGTCCACGAGGTGCTCAAGCTGGGTGTGTTCTCGCCGGAGGCGGTGGAACGGCCCCAGCTTGCCGCCGGCGAGGTGGGCTTCATCATCGCCAACATCAAGACGCTGGCTGATGCAAAGGTCGGCGACACCGTCACCCACGACAAACACCCGGCGCAGGCGCCGCTCGCGGGCTTCAAGGAAGTCAAGCCGATGGTGTTCTCGGGCATCTTCCCCACCGACTCCGCCGACTACGGCGAGCTTCGGCTGGCGCTGGAGAAGCTGCAGCTCAACGACTGCTCCTTCACGTGGGAGCCGGAAACCTCCGACGCCCTGGGCTTCGGTTTCCGCTGCGGGTTCCTGGGCCTCCTGCACATGGAAGTGATCCACGACCGCCTGGAGCGGGAGTACAACCTCGACCTGATCACCACCGCGCCGAGCGTGGTCTACGAGGTCGTAGGCACCGACGACAGCCGGATCCAGATCCAGTCGCCCTCGAAACTACCGGCCTTGCAATACGTGGCCGCCATCGAGGAGCCCATCGCGAAGGTGACGATGCACGCCCCCGAGGCCTACATCGGGAACTTGTTCAAGCTCTGCGAGGAGCGCCGGGGCAAACAGACGAACTTCGCCTACGCCGGCCCCGGCCGGGTGATCCTCACCTACGAGATCCCCTACGCCGAGGTGGTGTTCGACTTCTTCGACCGGCTCAAGTCGGTGTCTCAAGGCTACGCGTCGATGGACTACGAGATCGTCCGCTGGGAGGCGGCGGACCTCGTGAAACTCGACGTGCTGGTCAACACCGAGCCGGTCGACGCCCTGTCCACGATCTGCCACCGTAGCGCCAGCTTCCACAAGGGACAGGCCCTAGCCAGCAAGCTGAAGGATCTCATCCCGCGCCAGATGTTCGACGTGGCCATCCAGGCCGCCATCGGCAGCAAGGTGATCGCGCGCACCACGGTGAAGGCGATGCGGAAAGATGTGACGGCCAAGTGCTACGGGGGCGACATTTCTCGGAAGCGAAAACTGCTGGATCGCCAGAAAGAAGGCAAGAAGCGAATGAAGTCGGTGGGCAGCGTGGAGGTGCCACAAGAGGCGTTCCTCGCGGTCCTGCGGCTCGACGAGGACTAGGTGCTGCCCCCGGTACCGGCGACCCTGGTACGATGCCAGCCGGAACCGCCATGAAGAACCTCATCACCCTCGCGTTGCTCGTCGGCGCCGTCGCTGCGGGCGGTTGGCTCGTCTACTTCGGGCCGTACTACAAGGACTACTACACGATGGAGGAGGTCGCCGAGTCGGTGGTCCTGACCTGGCAGGCCTACACCAAGGAGCGGGCCAAGGGCGAGATCAACCACCAGCTCAAGGCCCGGGGGATCGACTACATCACGCCGGCCCACTTCGCCCTGCGTGAGGAAGCCGGCGAGAAGGTGGTGGAGGTGGAGTGGCAGGTCGACGTGTACCCGCCGCTGGTGGGCGGCCGTCGCCTCGACTTCTACATCGAGCAGCGGGTCGACGCGAGCGGAGAGGTCGTGCGCTGATGCCGGTGGTGTGGGACCGCGCCGCGCTCGACGCGGGCGTGCGGGACCTGGCCTCGGCCCTGGTCCTGCGCCTGGCCGGTGTCGAACGATGGGCGCTGGTCGGCATCCGGGAGGGCGGGGTGCCGCTGGCCGACGCCTTGGCGGCCGAGGTCGAGCGCCGCTCGGGGACGCGGCCGTTGCGTGGTGACGTCGACATCACGCTGTACCGTGACGACCTCTACACGGGGCTGGAAAAGCCGGTCCTCGGCGACACCGAGTTGCCCTTCTCGGTCACGGGTTGCGGCATCGTGCTGGTCGACGACGTGTTGTTCACCGGCCGTACGGTCCGCGCGGCGATGGGCGAGGTGTGGGACTTCGGTCGCCCCGACTTCATCAAGCTGGCGGTCCTGGTCGACCGGGGGCACCGCGAGCTACCCGTGGCGGCCGACTTCGCGGCGCTCACGCTTTCGACCGAGAAGACGGACCTGGTGACCGTCGACTGGGCGCGCGGGGAGGTCCGCCTGTCGGGACCGGCAGCGGCGGGTTAGCCGACCGCCCGTGCCTCGCAAGGACATGCTCGGGCTGCGCGGTGTTTCGCGCGCGGAGATCGAGGTCCTTCTTTCCACGGCGGCGCGCATGCGCCAGGTCGGCGAACGCCGCATCAAGAAGGTGCCCACCCTGCGTGGTCGGCTGGTGGTGAGCCTGTTCTTCGAGAACAGCACCCGGACGCGGAACTCCTTCGAGCTCGCGGCCAAGCGGCTGAGCGCCGACACGCTGAATTTCAGCGTGAGCACCTCGTCCACCGCGAAGGGCGAGACGCTGATGGACACCGCCCGGAACATCCACGCCATGCAGCCCGACTGCATCGTCATCCGGCACGGCTTCGCGGGGGCACCGACCCTGCTCGCTCGGTGTTTTCCCTTCTCGGTCATCAACGCGGGCGACGGCATCAACGAGCACCCGTCCCAGGCCCTGCTCGACATGCTCACCCTCTGCGACCGCTGGGGATCCTTGGACGGGCGCACGGTGGCCATCGTGGGCGACGTACAGCACAGCCGCGTGGCCCGCTCGAATATATTTGGACTCACGACGATGGGTGCGCGGGTCCTGGTGGCGGGCCCGGGGACGATGTGCCGGCGGGAGCTGTCGGGGCTGCCGGTCGAGCGACGGCACACCATCGACGAGATCGTGGGCGAGGCCGACGCGATCATGATGCTGCGCATCCAGCGCGAGCGACTGGGCAAGGCGATGTTGCCGTCGGCGCGGGAGTACGCGGCGTTCTACGGTCTTGACCTGGACCGCTTGGAGCGGTGCCGACCGGAGGTCCTGGTGATGCACCCCGGTCCCATCAACCGCGGCGTCGAGATCGGCGCCGAGGTGGCCGACGGCGCGCAGAGCGTGATCCTCGACCAGGTCACCAACGGCATCGCGGTCCGGATGGCGCTCCTGTACCACCTGCTGGGTACCGGTCCAGGAGGCGAGAGTGGCGAGGAAAGCTAGGGAGAAGCCGCTCGCAGCGGGGCACCGCCGCGTCCCCGTGCTCGGCGGTGCGGCCATCGACGTCGATGTCGCGGCGCTGGGGCTCGACGCCGACGCCTTGGGCCGCGTGGTGGCGGTGCCCAGCTTCGTGGACCTGTGTTGCGACCCGGGCTTCCCCGGCTTTCCCGTCCGGGAAACCCCCGACAGCCTTGTCGTCGCGGCACGCTGCGGTGGCTTCTCGGCGCTGTTGTGCTCGCCGCGCGTGGACCCGATGGTCGACGTGCCGGAAAACCTCGGGCGCTTGGGCGTCAGGGGCGGCGTGCGCCTCTTGCAGGCCGCCGCCATCACCCGTGGCTTGCGTTGCGAGGAGCTCACCGAAGTGGGCCTGTTGTGGCGGGCGGGCGCCGTGGCCTTGTCCGACGGGGGCGTGCCGCACGCCGACACGACGGTGTTGAGAAATGCCCTGGAGTATGCCCGGGAGTTCGACCTCGTGGTCCTGCTCCGCCCCGCCGACGCCGACCTGGATCCACTCGGCGTCGTCCACGACTCGCCGCTGGCTACTCGGCTGGGGCTGCGCGGGAACCCCGCCGCCACCGAGGAGATCGGCGTGTCCCGCGCGGTGGCGTTGTGCCGCGCGACAGGAGCCGCCGTCCACCTCACCCACCTCTGCACCGCGGTCGGGGTGGAGTTGCTGGACCGTGCGCAACGGGCGGGCCTGCCGATTACCGGCAGCACCCCGGCCCGGAACCTCGTTCTCGACGAGAACGACGTCGACGACGGGGCCTACGACGCCCGCTACCGCCTGCACCCGCCGCTGCGTGGCGCGAGCGACCGGGCGGCGCTGGTCGACGCGGTCCGGGCCGGGGTGATGGGCTTGGCCGCCGACCACCAGCCGCGCGCCCCGGAGGAAAAGGACCACGAGTTCGAGCGGGCGGTGCCCGGCTCCACCGGCCTGGAGACGGCGTTCGCCGCTGCGTTGACGGCGCTGGGGAGCGTGGAGGAGGTGGTCGCGGCCTTGTCGGCGGCGCCGCGGAGCCTGCTCGGGATCGAGGATCGCTCGCTCACGTTGGTGGATCCTGGTGGGCAGACCATCGCGGCCCCGCCCGGGGGTCGGCACCGGAGCGCCGCCCTCGCCAACCGCGTGCTCCGCGGTCGGGTGCTCGGCATGGT